>JANYJN010000573.1 GCA_025358475.1 Candidatus Solibacter sp. | reverse complement strand
GCAGGCTCGCACAAGGCGGAGCCTTATGCCACTGCTAAACTGAAGTGATCCCATGATTCAAACGTTATTCGGCAGTGTGGAGCAGGAACCCAGCCTTCTGGAAAAGCTCAAGAGCGGGGTGCAGAAGACGCGCGCCGGATTGGTCACCGCGATTGAAGACGCCCTGCAAGGCAAGAAGGAGATCGATGCCGATCTGCTGGACGAGCTGGAGTCCACGCTGATCGCCGCCGATATCGGCGTGCGCACTACCGGCGAGATCCTGGAAAGCATCCGCCAGCGCGTGGACCGGCACCAACTCGCCGATGCCGCCGGGTTGAAGAACCTGATCCGCGAACACCTGCTCGAAATTCTGCAGGCCAGCGAACGCGCCCCGGCGCGGGTGACCGAACCGCCGGCCGTGGTGCTGGTGGTGGGCGTCAACGGCAGCGGCAAGACCACCACCATCGGGAAGCTGGCCATGCGCTTCAAGCAGGAGCAGCGCTCCGTGCTACTGTGCGCCGCCGACACCTTCCGCGCGGCCGCCATCGAGCAACTGGAGATCTGGGGGGAACGCACCGGCACCCAGGTGATTCGCCAAAGCGCCGGCAGCGACCCCAGCGCCGTCCTGTTCGACGCCGTCTCCGCCGCCAAGGCGCGCAAGGTGGATTACGTCATTGTCGATACCGCCGGCCGCCTGCAGACCAAGGAACACCTCATGCTGGAGCTGCAGAAGATGAGCCGCACCGCCCGCAAGGTGATCCCCGGCGCGCCCCACGAAGTGCTGCTGGTGCTGGACGCCACCACCGGCCAGAACGGGCTGGAACAGGCACGCAAATTCACCGAGAGGTCCGGCGTCACCGGCATCGTCCTCACCAAACTGGATGGCACGGCGAAGGGCGGCATCGTGGTGGCCATTGCCAGAGAGCTGAATCTGCCCATTCGGTACATTGGGGTGGGCGAGAAGGTGGAAGACCTGCTGCCCTTCGACTCCGAAAAATTCATCGAATCGCTTTTTGAAAAATGACCTCTGCATATATGCGCGAAGCGCTGGACCTGGCGCGCAAAGGCCGGTCGCTGGCCAGTCCCAACCCGCTGGTGGGAGCCATCCTGGTGCGCGAAGGCGAAGTGGTGGGCCGCGGCTTCCACACCTACGCCGGACGGCACCACGCCGAAATCATCGCTCTGGCGCAGGCCGGCGAGAAGGCGCGGGGGGCCACCATGTTTCTCAATCTGGAACCCTGCTCTCACCACGGCCGCACGCCGCCTTGCGTGGACGCGCTGATTGAGGCCGGCGTGGCGCGCGTGGTGGCCCCTGTTACCGACCCCAACCCGCTGGTGGCGGGACAGGGTTTCGCGAAACTCCGCGAGGCCGGTATCGTTGTGGAGACGCCAGCGGAGTTCGCCGCCGAAGCCGAGAAGCTGAACGAGGCGTTCCTCCACTTCATGCGCACCGGCCGGCCGCTGGTAACGCTCAAGACCGCCATCACGCTGGACGGCAAAATCTCCGCCCCCGACGACAATCGCGGCTGGATTACCAGCGAGCGGGCGCGCGCCCACGTGCAGGAACTTCGTCACGATAGCGACGCCATCCTCACCGGTATCGGCACCGTGCTGGCCGACGATTGCCTGCTCAGCGACCGCACAGGTCATCCGCGCTGCCGCCCGCTGTTGCGCATCGTGATGGATTCGCTGCTGCGCCTGCCGCTGGATTCGAAAATAGTGCGTTCCGCCGCCGGCGATCTGCTGGTGGTGACCACCACCGCTGCCAGCGCCGAGAGGCGCAAGCTGCTGGAATCGCGCGGCATCCAGGTGCTGGTAGTCGATGGCCCCGGCGGGCGCGCCGATCTGCGCAGCGTCGTCGATTGGCTGGGCCGCCAGCACTATCTTTCGCTGATGACCGAGGCCGGCAGCAAACTCAACTGGAGCGCGCTGGAAACAGGCGTGGTGGACCGCATTTTCTTCTACTACGGCCCCAAGATTTTAGGCGGCTTGGAAGCCCTGCCACTGGCCGGTGGCATCGGACGGCGCCGCCGGTCGGACGCCATTCAAATCCACGACATCACCATCCATCCCATTCCGCCTGACGAGTTCGCCGTCGAAGGATACCTTGATGTTCACCGGAATTATTGAGGAACTCGGCACCGTTGTTACACCCGGATCGCGTCTGTCCATCCGCTGCGCCACGGTCCTGGGCGACGCCGCCATAGGCGCGAGCATCGCCGTCAACGGCGTCTGTCTCACCGTCGCCGAACTGCACCCGGACTGGTTTTCCGCCGACCTCGCCCCGGAGACGCTGAAGCGCAGCAACCTGGGCGATCTGCGCGCCGGCTCGCGCGTCAACCTGGAGCGTCCGCTCTCTCCCAGCGGTCGTATGAATGGCCACATCGTGCAGGGCCACGTGGACGGCACCGGTGAATTCCTTGCCCTGGATTCCCTCGGCGAAGACAACTGGTGGCTGCGCATTCGCATCCCGGACGAGCTCGATCCTTACCTGGTGTACAAAGGCTCCATCGCCATCGACGGCATCAGCCTCACCGTGGCATCGATCGAAAGCGGCGTGCTCAGCGTGACCATCGTTCCGCATACGTTTCGCAATACGACGCTGGGCGGATACCGCCCCGGCGCGCGCGTCAATCTGGAGTGCGACATCCTCGCCAAACACGTGGAAAAGCTGCTGCGACGGCTGGATCTGAAACAGCCCCTGACGGTGGACAAACTCCGCGAGCAGGGATACTAAAGTAGGACACGCCTCTTGGCCTGTTTGAATGGGCCTTCGGCCCGCGAAATCCCATGAAAAGCCTGAGCTCTGTCGCTGGAACGGCTGGCTTGGTGGGGCGGACCCCGGTCCGCGGCCGACGCCCCCGCCGGCCCGCTGGCACCCTGCAAGATGCTGCTATCGTTGCCGGGGCAGCGGGACGAGGGCGTCCGTCCCCCGGAGGGGATCCCAGGACCCGGGGGTCTCGCACCAAGTCACGCGGGGTGGAATTTTTCGCCCCCGTCCCGCGGCCGATGCTGTCACACAAAGACAGGCCAGGAAGCCTGTCCTACGTCTGCAGTTCCGCCACAATCTCGGCGGCGATCTTGCGCGCCTGATCCAGTTCCCCGGGCGCCAGGCTGATCGCCCCCACCCGGGCGTGACCGCCGCCGCCGTAGCGCTCGCAGATGGATGCCAGATTGTGCTTCGGCTCCACCGGCGTCCACGGGTTCGAGCCCACCGAGATCTTGGTGCGGAAACTGGACGGGCTCACCGATACCGTGTAGGTGGATGAGGGAAACAAATAGTACGGGATGAACTTGTTGTACCCTTCAACGTCGTCACCCGCCAGGTCGAAGAACACGACGCCCTCGTCCTGCCGTGCGCGGCTCCGGATCAGGTCAATCAATTCCAGGTGCCGCTGATAAATCGGGGCGTAGAGCGACTGAATCTCGGGCTCCGCGACGATCTCCGCCAGTTGGCGGTGCTGCATCCAGCCGATGATCTTCTGCACGATGCAACTGCCTTTGGCGGCTTCGATCACCAGGGTCAGTTTCATCGCCGGCGCACCCAGTTCCACCGCCGTCCTGGCGTCCGGATACTGCGCCCCGTCGATGATCAGCGACCAGTGCACCAGGTCTTCCAGGTCCGGCGCGCGGAAGCCGAAGCGGTCGGCGGCCACCCGGCAGATGAAAGCGGTGCAGGATTTGTAGGTCGGGTCATAGAGCTTCCGGCCGCTGGTATCCCGGCGGAACTGCTCCTGGTCCCCGGCATTGAGGAATGCGCTCTGGTGATGGTCGAACCACCAGGTCAGCTTGGGGTCGCTGGAGTATTTGAAGTCGACGATAGCGTTTTCGTCGCCATCGAACAGCGCGGCGTCGAAAAGCTGCGACGCCTTGTGGGCCATGCCCGTATAGCGGAACTCCGCATCCGGGTGTACCGCGCCCGCGATGAATCGGCTGAAGTAGGCAGCCGACGCCGCCCCGTCAAAACAGTGATCGTGATACAGCACCCGTATGAGCATTTGGTTTCAGACTGAGGAAAACCTTTCAGCTTGCCTGAAAGTAAGAAGAAATGCAACTGTATGTTATGCGCGAGATCCCAGCCTGGGACCAGTATTACCTCGATATCTGCAAAGTGGTGGCCGCCCGCAGCAAGGATCCGCACACCCAAATCGGCTGCGTGATTATCGGCCCCAACCACGAAATCCGCTCCACGGGATACAACTCATTCCCGCGCGGCATTCGCGACGATGTGCCGGAACGCCTGATTCGCCCCACCAAATATCTCTGGATAGAGCACGCCGAGCGCAATGCCATCTGCAACGCCGCGCGCGCCGGTACGGCCACCGAAGGCTGCACCATCTATGTGGAGATCATGCCGTGCATGGATTGCGCCCGCGCCGTGGTGCAGGCCGGAATCACCCAGGTGGTAATTGCCGCCGAACGCATGGCCCAATACTCCAGTGAGTACTATAACGACCACTTCGGAATGGTGGAAGTCCTCTTCCGCGAAGCCAAGGTCGCGGTCCGCCGCGTCTAGCGGTGAGGTTTCGGCGACTATTCCGGGCGGTGGGATGTTGACGGAAACGGTCTGAACAGAGACTTGTAGAAACGGTGCCTGCATGCCCGGCAGCGGAACGACTCCTTGCCGAGCAGTGTCATGCACCAATCCAGGAGGCCTCGTTGCAGAGAATGCCGCACGTCCCCGCCCCAGCATTTTGGACAACGATATTTGTGGACCGAACTCAATGTTCCCCCCGCTCTGATGCGAGATTAACACTTTCCGGCGGAATGCGATGTACTATGCCGGACGTATCTTTTCCAGGTCCCCGGGCTCGCCGAACTTGACCCCCTCGAGCGCCGGGTCGATGTTGCGCAGCAAGCCGGTCAGCACGCCGCCCGCGCCCACCTCCACGTAACGAACCACACCCTGCGCCGCCAGATAGCGGATGGTTTCCAACCAGCGCACCGGGTTCGGCACCTGTTGATAGACCCCCTCGCGGGCCTCGGCGCCGGAGCGGATTTCGCGGGCCTGCCAGTTGTTGATCAGCGGGCAGGCGAGATCGCGAAATTCCGTGGCGTCCAGGTCGGCGCGCAAGCGTTCCTGCGCGGGCGCCATCAACGCACAGTGGAAGGGGGCGCTGACCGGCAGCAGGACGGCGCGCCGCGCACCCGCCGCCTTGGCCAGTTCCGCCGCCCGATTCACCGCGCCCGCGTGTCCGGCAATCACCACCTGGTCCGGCGAGTTCAAATTGGCCGCGCTGACCACTTCGCCCTGCGCGGAGGCGGCCAGCACCGCGTCCAGTTTGCCCTCCGGTAGCTTGAGAATCGCCGCCATCGCGCCCACGCCCGGCGGCACCGCCGCTTGCATGTACTGTCCGCGCTTGCGCACCAGGCGCACCGCGTCGGCAAACCGCAGGCTGCCCGCGGCTACCAGAGCCGAGTACTCTCCCAAGCTATGCCCGGCTACGTAATCCGGCGCCATACCCTCCGCGCGGAGCACTTCGAAGGCTGCGATGGAAACCGTCAGCAGGGCCGGCTGCGTGTTCTCGGTCAACCTCAATTGATCTTCCGGCCCTTCAAAGCACACCCGGGAAATCGCGAAGCCCAGCGCCCCATCGGCCTCCTCAAAAACGCGCCGCGCAGCCGGAAACGCGTTGGCAAGCGCCTTGCCCATGCCAGCAGCTTGAGAGCCCTGGCCGGGGAATAGAAAAGCAGTTTTAGGTGTCAATCCAAAATTATAGCGGGAAGCTACTCCCACGTACCGAGGCTTGGCCCATGGACAGTGGCATAATGAAACCGGAGGCTGATCGTGGCCACGTTGACATCGCCAGAATCCATATCCGTAGAGAACGAAAAAAACCCTTGGCTGGTCGCAGCCGCGCGCTTTGACGAGGCCGCCAACCGGCTCCAGTTGGACGACGGCATGCGTAAGGTGTTGGGCACTTCCGCCCGGGAACTCACCGTCCACATCCCGGTGCAACTCGACGATGGGCGCATTGAGGTCTTCACCGGCTACCGCGTGCAGCACTCCATCGCGCGCGGACCGGCCAAGGGCGGCATTCGCTTCGCCCCCGACGTCACGCTCGACGAAGTTCGCGCGCTGGCCTCCTGGATGACCTGGAAGTGCGCCGTCGTCAATATTCCGTTCGGCGGCGGCAAGGGCGGAGTCATCTGCGATCCGCACATCCTCTCCGACACCGAACTGGAGAAGATCACGCGCCGCTATACCGCCGAGATCTTCGATTTTATCGGCCCCGAACGCGACGTCCCCGCGCCCGACGTCAATACCAATGAGAAGGTCATGGCCTGGATCATGGACACTTACTCCATGCATGCGCGCCACACGGTGACCGCCGTCGTCACCGGCAAACCGATGGCGCTGGGCGGCTCGCGCGGCCGCCCCGAGGCCACCGGGCGCGGCTGCATGATGGTCATTCTCAAAGCGCTCAAGCTCATGAGCAAACGCCCCGAGGACGCCACGGTGGTGGTCCAGGGCTTCGGCAATGTCGGCGGCATGGCGTCCAAGCTGATGAGCGCTATTGGCTTCAAGATCATCGCCGTGGTGGAGTACGACGGCGCGGTCTTTAACCCCAAGGGCCTGGATATCGCCGCCCTTCAGAAGCACCGCAACGAAACCGGCTCCATCACGAACTTCCCCCGCGGCGAGAACATGGATAGGACCGACGCCATGTTCCTGGAGTGCGACGTGCTCCTGCCGGCCGCCACCGAGAACGTCCTCACTTCTCAGAACGCGCACCGTGTGCGCTGCAAAATTCTGTGCGAGGGCGCCAACGGCCCCACCACGCCGCTAGCGGACTTGATCCTCGCCGACCAGAAGGTGTTCGTCATTCCCGATATCCTGGCCAATGCGGGCGGCGTCACGGTGTCCTACTTCGAGTGGGTGCAGGATCGCCAGGGCTTCTTCTGGAACGAACAACTGGTCAACGAGCGCCTTCAGGAGAT
>JANYJN010000571.1 GCA_025358475.1 Candidatus Solibacter sp. | reverse complement strand
GAGCCGCACCATGGCGCGGCGCAGGAATTCCCCCACGGCACTCGGGCTGATGCCGAGCGCCTCGCCGATCTCCGGATATCGCAAACCTTCCAGGCGCAGAAACAGGCAGCGCCGCTGTTGCTCGCTGAGACCTTGCACGGCGGCATGAAAGCGCGTCATGCGTTCGCGTTCCAAGAGTTGGCTTTCGGGCGTCTCGGCTTGCGTGACGGAATAGGTAACCAGTTCGGGGTTGAAGGGCTCTTCGGAATGCTGCCGGGTACGGATTTTGAGGCCCAGATTGTGCGCCACGCGGAAGATCCAGGCGCGGGGATTCTGAATGTTTTCCCCTTTGCGCTCGGTGGCATACAGGCGCAGAAAAACTTCCTGCGCGGCTTCCTGTGCCTGCGGCGGATACAAACCCAGGGTGAGCAGATACCGGTAAACGTCGTCCCGCGCCTCTTCGAACAGGCGGGAGACCCGATCCTGCAAACCGGTTTGTTCCTGGCGTATCAAACCCACGAATTGTTCGTCGGACGCGAATGACGACATTCCCTCATCACCAAAGACCCAGGACAAGTACTTTCAACTACACCATCGTCAAGATACTTTCAGCTTACTTGGATTCAGTGTAGTTGGATTGGCGGCGGAAAGGTCTTTGGATTGAACAACGCCCAATCTCATGCTACAACCCACCGTAGGTATTTCCATTGTCACCTTCAACAGCAGCCGGTATATCCGGCGCTGTTTGAACGCCGTGATGGCCCAAAAGGGCATACAGGCCACCGTTATCGTGGTGGATAACGACTCCGCCGACGGCACCGGGGCGATTCTGCGGGAATTCGGCAGCCGCATACAAGTGACATGGAACCGGAGCAATGTGGGGTTTGCCGAGGCGCAGAATCAGGGAATCCGGGCCAGCCGGGGGGAATGGGTGTTGACGCTCAACCCGGATTTGTTGATGGAAGAAGACTTCGTCCGCCGGTTGGTGGATGCGGGCGAATTGGACGCCGGGGCGGGTGCGGTCTGCGGGAAATTGCTCTCCATCGGTAAAGGGTTCCAAATGTTGGCGGAGCGGCGGATCGATTCCACGGGCCTGTTTTTCACCCCGACCGTGCGCCACTTCGACCGCGGGTCGCGGGAACCCGACGACGGCGCCTACGACCGGGCGGAGTACGTTTTTGGCGCCTGCGCGGCGGCGGCGCTGTACCGGCGGCAGATGATCGACGACGTATCCATTGGCGGCGACTTCTTCGACCCGGATTTCTTCGCCTACCGGGAGGATGCCGACGTGGCATGGCGGGCGCAACTACTGGGCTGGCGATGTATTTACACGCCGGCGGCGGTGGGTTGGCACGTGCGCAGCGTGGTGCCCGGGGAGCGGCGGTCCATCACCCCCTCCATCAATATGCACTCGGTGAAGAACCGTTTCCTGATGCGTATTAAGAATGCGACGCCCGGGCTATACCGGCACTGCTGGTTGCCCATGACGGTGCGGGACCTGGCGGTGGTGGCCGGATGTCTGCTACTGGAACCGCGGTCGCTACCGGCATTCTGGCGGGTGGCGAAATGCTGGCCGGCGATGAAAGAGCGGCGCCGTGAGATCATGCGCCGGCGCCGCGTAAGCGACGGCGAGCTGATGCGCTGGTTCCGTTTTGAATTGGCCGGCGAACCGCTGACCGGCAAAGCGGCGCCCGCGACCGCCCCCCGGATGCTGGCGCCCGACGCCGTCTGACGCCGCGGCAGGATGCTGGACGCTCATCGCGCGCGTCGCCTGCCGTCCGATGTTTCGCCGCGTAAATGTGGAACCATCAACGGTCGCCAGCCCGCCGGGAGTAAGCCGCCTCGTCATTTAGCCGTGAAATTGCTGACCGTCAACGTGCCATTCAACTGGCTATTTGAGTCACCATTGGAACCGCCGACTATAAACCCATAGGCATAGCCTTGGGTGACGGCAATCGAAGCCGCAACCCCATTAACGTCGAAGCCGCCCGAAGGTGTAGTACAGCAGTCCTGCTGCGGAGGCTGGTAGAGGGTGATAATCGTGGTACCGGTCGGGCCAACGGCAAATACCTGTAAGAGCGCATTCACCGCAAAATAGGCGTGGAACCCGGTGTAGTGCCAGTCGAACGTAACCGTTCCACTGCCAGCCGCAACGGCTTGGAAGGTCCAGGTTCGGGATGGAACTCCAGGTCCGGGGTTGCCCAGGTTGAGGTTATATCCAAAGCTTGGGGCGTTGGAAGGGCCGGTGGGCGGAGTAATGGTTGTGGTCCCGCCGTTACTGGCGAGAGCAGTCCAATTCTGCAATTCATAGGG
>JANYJN010000028.1 GCA_025358475.1 Candidatus Solibacter sp. | reverse complement strand
GGGCGCTGCTAGTCATGCCTGGTACGGTGTTCATCAGGGAGACCCAGTTTCGCCCGTTCATAGGCAACTCCGCGATCTGGATCCGGTCTACCAGGAACGCCTTTTCCATGGTGTTGCTTGTGACCAGAGCGGTGGTGTCCGAGGTCACGGACACAACCTCCGTCAGGTTGCCCACCTCAAGCCTGATCTGTCCAACGTCCACCTTGGAGTTGACATCCAAGGTGAGCTGAAGCTCGGCCTTCTTAAACCCGGTCTTCTCGACACTGATGAGATACTTGCCGGGCTGAATATCGATGGCCTGGAAGCGGCCGGAGTCATCCGTACTGGTTTGCCGTGCGGTGCCGCCCTTGGCTACGTCCATTATCTTGATTGCGGCCCCCGGAATGATGCCACCGGAGGCGTCTACCACGGTGCCGCTGACGTTCTGTGATTGCGCCATTATCGGTCGCGCAATCACCATCAGCAGAAACGCTGAAAGAATCGCGATCTTCGCGATGTTTAACCTGCGTCTTGCGTTCATATAACCTCTCTGTTCACTTACGTGGTGAGTTATTCACTCGCAATGAGCGAACGCGCCCGCTGATCATGACACGTTGCAGCGACCGCGGCCACCCCAAAAGCACTACTTTGTCTGGTGTCTACGGTAATGCAAATCTACTAGGAAAACAAGTACTAATTGCGTTGATAACGTTTCCGGCGTGGCTGCTAACGCACTTTCCGCTCCGGAACTGCCTGTTTCGGCTGCGGAGACGAACTGCTTGCGGCTCTATTCGATAGAGGACTTCTAAGAGACGCGGCTGGTGGATGAACGCCGCCCGGTTTCGACCTGTCGCATGATCGCTCCTTAGCGGGCGCCGGCTACCTTGCCATCATCGAGCGTGGTGGCCTCGAGCGCGGCAGCTCTTAGTTCGCGGACCCGGCGGAGCGCCTGGCGGGCCTCCACTTCTCGCCCACAAGCCTGAAGCGCCCGCCCAAGCTGGTAGTAGGCAGACGCCTCATCGGGGTTCAGCTTAACGGCTCTCTGGAGCAGTACCACAGCCTCTGCCGGCTGCTCCAGCCGGAGTTTGGCCTTCCCCAAATAGAAGTAGGGTGCCCAGAAGTCAGGCTTCACCCTTCTCACCCGCTCGAGGTAGGGAATCGCCTCCGTGTACCGGTCTGTTTGGGCCAGCAGACCGCCAAGGAAATAGCTCGCATCCGCGTCGCCGGGGTTTTCTTTTAGCACCAGCTCCAGTTCCCGGATCGCCTCGTCGTTTCGACGGAGGCTGATGTAGACCTTTCCCAATTCGAGGTGCACTCCCGGAAACCTGGGATCCAGCCGGAGCACTTCGAAGAAGCTCTCCTCGGCCTGGGGGAACAGAGTTGCCTCATAGTAGGCTCTACCGAGCAGGAACTGCGCCCGTTCCGCACCGGCCGTTTCGAACATCAGTTGAAAAATAGCCTTCGCCTTTTCGGCGTCGTGGTTTTTCAGATAGGCAAATCCCAGCAGGAAAAGAATCCCTTCGTCGCGCGGCGCGGCGGCGTGCAGGCCCTCGAGATCGTGGATTGCCGGTGCCATTTGGCCCACGTAGGCGCGGCAAACTGCGAGCAACTGCCGCGCCTGCAGGTGCTGGGCGTCAAGCGCAACGACACGTGCAAAGAACGGGAGCGCCCGCGAGTGGGCCTCCTGCTTTAGGTAGACCAGCCCGAGATTCAGGAGAAGTGCCTTGTCGTCCGGGCTCACCTGCAGCGCCCGCCGGTAGACGGTGATCGCCTGATCGGCGCGGTTGGTGTGGGAGTAGATCACGCCGAGATTGCTGAGCGCGGCGATGTGGCGTGGCTGCTGGCGGAGAACGGATTGGAATCCCCGCTCCGCCGTCTGGTAGTCCCCTGCCGCGAGGGCGCGGACGGCCCTGTCGAAGACTTCCTTCGCCGGCTCTGCGGCACAGAGAAAAAAGGCGCAGAGGCAGAGGCACGCAGCGGACTTCATATCGTCACAATTCTACCCGAATAGGGCGATTCCGGCCAGTTTGCTTCAAGGGGCCTCGCGTAGTTATCATCGCCTAGCCCCGGGCTGCGAGATAGCCCGCCGCATCGTCAGGGCTTCAATGGCTGTGAATCCACGATTCCCCGCGTCTCGTCGATCGTCACCAGGCGGTTGGAAGCGACCCCTTTGAAACTCTGAAGGATGCCGCTGGGCCAACGCACCTCTACATCGGCGGTCCGCTCGGCGCCGAGACCAAAGTGCAAGCGCCGGTCATTCACAGACAGGAAGCCCGCCTGCCCGGCCACCTCCTGCACCTGCTGGCGGCCGCCATAACGGACCAGCGCTCGGGCGCCAATAGCGCTTCGGTTGGATTTCGTGCCCTTGAATTTCAGCTTGAGCCAACGGTTCTCGCCCTTGACGTCATTGCGCAGGAGCGAAGGCGGTTCGTTGAGGTTGACGATCAGGAGGTCCAGGTCCCCATCGTTGTCGAAGTCCCCGAAGGCGCAACCGCGGCTACAGTGCGCGGCGCTTACCCCGGGCCCTCCCTCCTCTAACAGCTCTTCGAACCTGCCGTTACCGAGATTGCGAAACAGCACCCGCGGCGTTCTATGCGGATATTCGGGGAATTTCTTCTCCACCTCCGGGTAGACGCTGCCCGTCACCCAGAACAGGTCGGGATAACCGTCATTGTCGAGATCCAGGATTGCGGCTCCCCAGCTTACGTACCGGGTCTCCACGCCCAGGCCGGACCGCATGGTAATATCTTCGAAGCCCCTCTTGCCGCGATAGGCATACAGCGCCGCAGTGTCTTCGATAAAGTGGGTCTTCAGAATACCCAACGTACCGTTGAGATTGAAGTCCCCAATGCCCAGTCCCATACCTGCCTGTTCCTGTCCGTCCTCGTTCAGGGCGACACCCATCTCGAGGCCATTCTCGGTGAACGTTCCGTCCTGGTTGTACTTGAAAAACAGGCTGGGTGTAGAATCGCAGGCGACGTAGATTTCAGGCCATCCATCGCCGTCGAAATCCGCCGCTACAGTGGTGAGTCCGTAAGAGCCGGTCGCTTTCGCGATCCCCGAGGGAAGGCTGATGTCGGTGAAGGTGCCGTTGCCGTTGTTCCGGTAGAGCATCGAAGTTTCGGGGTGCAGGCCGCGAGGGCCGCAGTTCACGGGAACGCCTTTAAAATTGCAGATATTGCTTTTGCCGGTGGGCGGGATGACCTTGGGATCAAACTTTACATAGTTCGAGATAAACAGATCGAGGTTGCCATCCCGGTCGAAGTCCACGAAGGTGCATCCGGTGCCCCACCGATCACCTTCATGCAACAAGCCCGCCTGCCTGGTTACGTCGGTGAAAGTGCCGTCGCCATTGTTCCGATACAGGATGTTCTGCGGCCATCCGGTGATAAAGATATCCTCGAACCCGTCGTTGTTGTAGTCTCCCACGGTCACGCCACAGAACCAGCCTAAACGGGTCAGCCCGGCTTTCTCAGTCACGTCCGTGAAGGTGCCGTTGCGATTGTTCCTGTACAGGCGGTTGGTGGCGTCCGCCGGAGCCCCGTCCCATCGACTGCCCGTGAGTAGTAGAATGTCCAGCCAACCGTCGTTGTCGTAATCGAGGAACGCAGCGCCGCAACCAATGGCCTCCAGAATGTAGGTATTTGAATTTACCCCGCCGTAGATCACCGGGGCGGTGAGACCGGCGGCCGAGGCAACGTCGGACAGCGATGAATTGAAGGGCATCCCGGAGGCCTTACCGCGGGCTTTCGCGGTCACTCCCCGCGAGGCCATCTGCCCGCTGGCAGGCAGCGAGGTGGCGACGAGCGTGCCTAGGAGATCTCTTCGAGTCATTGGGTGATTCCCTCCGATTGTATCCCGACAACGCCAGCCACCTGGCGGCTGCGGGTGTTCCCGCCCCGGGGCGGTGCTGGAGTCGCTTCCAATACGACTCCCGATTCGCTGGACCCGTATGTTTCCCCCGCCCCGTTTGTCCAGTAGTCCCGGCATTGGACGTTGAACCGGATCCCTAGTGCCTGACGCCGGATCCTTGTAGAACAGCGCTCGGTTGAAGCGCACCCTAAAACGCAAAAAGGCGCCGGTTTTCACCGGCGCCTTTCCTGCTTAACGAAGAACCACTACTCCTTTACAGGAGCAGCCTTCTGCAGCTTCTCGCGCTGTTCTTTGAGCACCGCGCGGCGGCTGAGTTTGATTTTGTTGCCTTCGAGCGCCAGGCACTTGACCAGAATCTGGTCGCCTTCCTTCAGCTCGTCGCGGACGTCCTTGATGCGGTTCTCGGCGATCTCGCTGATGTGCAGCAGACCGTCGGTTCCCGGGAAGATCTCCACGAAGGCGCCGAAATCCACCAGCCGTACCACCTTGCCGAGATAGGTCTTGCCGATTTCGGCGCTGGCAGTGAGGTCGTTGATGATTTGGATCGCCTTGTTGGCGCTGGCTTCATCGGCGCTGGCCACGTGAATCGTGCCATCGTCTTCGACGTCGATCTTGACGCCGGTCTGTTCGATGATGCCGCGAATGACTTTGCCGCCTGGTCCGATGACGTCGCGAATCTTGTCGGTCGGAATGTGCAGCGTGTAAATTCTCGGTGCGTACTGGCTGATCGCCGTTCTGGCGGCGGGCAGCGCCTCGTACATCTTGCCGAGGATGTGCAGGCGGCCCTTGCGCGCCTGCTCCAGCGCTTCCTTCATGATATCCACGGTGATGTTCGGCACCTTGATATCCATCTGGAGGCCGGTGATGCCTTCGCGCGTACCGGCGACTTTGAAGTCCATGTCGCCGTAGTGGTCTTCGGCGCCCGCGATGTCGGTGAGAATGGCGTAGTCCTTGCCTTCCAGCACCAGGCCCATGGCAATACCGCCGACGTGAGCCGTCAGCGGAGCGCCCGCATCCATCAGGGCGAGCGAAGCGCCACAGACCGTGGCCTGCGAACTGGAACCGTTGGATTCCAGGATGTCGCTTACCACCCGCATGGTGTAGGGGAACTTGTCTTCACTCGGAATCAGCGCGGTCAGCGAACGCTCGGCCAGAGCGCCGTGGCCGATTTCGCGGCGGCCGGGTCCACGCATGAAGCCGGTTTCGCCGACGCTGAACGGCGGGAAGTTGTAGTGCAGCATGAAGCGCTTGCTGGCTTCGCCCGGTTCCAGAAGTTCGATGCGCTGCGCATCGTCCTTGGTGCCGAGGGTAACCGTGACCAGCGCCTGAGTTTCGCCGCGGGTGAACAGGGCGGAACCGTGGGTGCGCGGTAGAACGCCGGTTTCGATGGTGATCTTGCGTACTTCATCGAACGCGCGACCGTCGGGGCGGCGGCGATGCTTCAGCATCTCATCGCGGAAAACGCGCTCTTTGAGAGCTGAGAAGCACTTGGCGCCTTCCTCGCGCTGCTCTTCGGGCAGGGCTTCCACGACGCGCTTCTTGAGAGCGGAGATCAGCGCTTGGCTAGCCAACTTCTCGTGCTTCGCCGTATTCATCGCGTCGATCAGGTCTACACGGCCATCCTTGGACACAGCATCGAAAATCGCCTGATCCAGCACATGCGGGATGAATTCGCGCT
>JANYJN010000516.1 GCA_025358475.1 Candidatus Solibacter sp. | reverse complement strand
CCATCGCCGCCGGCGTATCCGCCTTCGCCGGTGCCGGGCGTGACGCCGGGCTCCGCGGGGATTACACAGTTCTCGCCGCCTTCGCCAGTGCCAGGCGTGGCGCCTGTTGCCGCGGGGACCACGCAGTCCATGCCGCCCGCGACGCCGGTGAGTCCGGTCGTGCCGTCGTCAGCGGAGCCGGGCGCGTTCACGCGGATGTTCCAGAGTCCGGTTGCGCCGCCATCGCCAGTGCCAGGCGTGGCGCCGGTTGCCGCGGGGACCACGCAGTCCATTCCGCCCGCGACGCCGGTGCGTCCGGTCGTGCCGTCGTCAGCGCAGCCGGGCGCGTTCACGCGGATGTTTCAGAGTCCGGTTGCGCCGCCTTCACCGGTGCCGGGCACGCAGTCCATGCCACCGCCTCCGCCGCCGGTGCGTCCGATGGCGCCGTCGTCAGCGGAGCCGGGGGCGTTTACGCAGATGTTCCATTCGCCCATGCCCGATGTGCCGGCGCAGGGGGACTGGCCGTCGCCGGCTGCCAAACCTCAGGAACCGGGCGCGTTCACGGGAATGTTCCAGGCGCCGCCCGCCGCGCGTCCCGAGGCGGGGCCTACGTCCCCCAAAGGGGGCGAGTTCACAGAGTTCTTCAAGCCGTCGCCCGGGGGAATTCCGCTCGGGCCGCAGTTCCCTTCGGCGTCGCAATTTCCGACGGCGCCGCCGGCGTCCGCTCCGCCCATGGCGCAGCGGGAACTCGGCGAGTACACCCGCATGTTCGGCCCCGGAGCGCTCTCCGGCGCCCCGCCGGCGGTTCCCGCGACGCCGCCAGCGGCCCCAGCGCCCGCACCACCCGCATCGTACGGCCCGGGTGGCGGCGCTACACAGGCGTTCCGAGCTCCTCCCGCGTATACACCCCCCGCCGCGCCACAGGGCCCGAGTGAGTACACCAGGATGTTCTCCGTTCCCTCGAATCTAGCCGCGCCGCCCGCCGCTCCGCCTCCAGCCGCGCCACCTTCAGCCGGACAGATGCCCGGGGTGCCGCAGGTGGGGATGCCGCAGGTTTACCTGCCGCAACCGCAGATGCCGCAGGTTTACCTGCCGCAACCACAGCAGCCCGCCACGCCGCGGATGCCTTACGTGGCGCAACCGGCGATGCCGCAGATGCCTTACGTGGCGCCGCCTCAAGTGACGGTCCCGCCGGTGACGTTGCCCGCGACTAAATCGTCGAACATCCTGCTGATTGCGATCATTTGTCTGGTGGCGTTTCTGGCGGGAGCAATCGTGGTTTACCTGCTGGTGCGACCCCGGTAAATGGTGTGGCCGCGGAACAAGAGAACAAATGGGCCGCCGATGAACACCGATGAACGCGGATAAAACCAGGAATGCTTATCCGCGTTTATCGGCGTTCATCGGCGGCCATTGTCTTTTTCTTGTTAGTTAGTCTGCGGCAGCACGATGATCAGTTCGGCCTGCGGGTTCGGCAGATCGCCCGGGATGTAAGCCGCAAAGTTGCGCGCGCGTTGGATGGATTCCCAGGCCGGGCCGGTCTGCGTCAGGGCGAAATACTGGAAGTTGAGTTTGACGGGGATGGCGCCCGGCGGCTGCGCCACATACGCCAGCGGCACGCCGGGCAGCGCCTGGCGGACCAGGTGCTCGATGTGGCTGGCGGAGCAGAGCTTCACGAAGTTGGGCGTCTTGGAGACGATTTCGGCCTGGCTTGTTTCGGCGCTGATGGCGAGATACATCTTGGTGTTCACCAGATATTTATCGTGGTCGAGCGAGGTGGCGTAGATGGAAGGCTTCAAGAGCTTGAGTGGCAGCGAAACCACGTTGCTGGCCACCACGGTGTCGAGCAGCATGCGCAGCTTTTCGTCGAGTTCGGAGAAGCAGGCGCCCAGGTTGTCGTGGTCATAGGCAGGCAGATCGCGAGGGTGTACCTTGGACGAGAAGGTGGTCAGCGAACCAGCCAGGGAAAGCATGGCGGCGAACAATTCCTCGGGATGCCCGCCGCGGGTTTCGAACAGGTGCCGGAAGAGCGGGAAGGCCGTGTTGACGGTGTACAGCAGCCAGAAGTTGGCGATATCGGCGGCGGTGAAATCGGCCAGGCTCTGGTTCTTCTGGCGGCGCAAACCGGCGATGGCGCCGGAACGGGCGGTCAGAATCTCCACCAGTTGACGCGCCATGCCGGCCAGGTAATCGTTGGCGTGGAAATTGAGCAGGGGCGGAACAAAACGCGGATCGGCCTGGAAGGTGCCGGCTTCGGTGCGCCGCACGCGCGCCACACGCAAGTTCGAAAAGCCGTCGAGCGATTCGCCCTCGGCCAGCAGGCGCAGGTTCTTGCGGGCGATTTGCACGGGCTTTTCGGAGAGGCCGGTGTTTTCATCGCGGAACAATTCCACTTCGGCGTGGTAGCGGGCACCGCCCTGACGCGCGGCGGTGGACACGTTCAAGCCGCGCTCACGGTATTGCGGAACCGAGAGGTAGACGTCGAGGGTGGTCTGGTCGGGCTCAAAACATTCGGCGAGCAATTTGGGCGGAGGAGCGGAATCGGAGGCCGGGATATCGAAGAGCAGGCCGTCGGGGAAAATGCCGGAAGCGGTGGAAATACCCAACGATCCGGCGGCCAGAGCCTCGCGGCTGATCTGTAGCGAGCGGAAGCCCCAGGGGCGGAACGACAGGCTGTCCAGGTGGAACTGGAGCAGGTTTTCGAGGAAACGGTCCTGCAGTTGGAGGTGCTGCGGACTGAGGAAGGTGCCTTTGGTCCAGATCACCGGTTGCAGTCGTTTCATGTGGAATCACAGTAACAGAACTGAAGCGCTCAGCCAAGCGGTGCCACGATGTTATCCTCTCGGAATGGTATCCACCAACCCCGAACCGCGGCTTTTGTGCCGGCTGGCGCCACGGCTGGGCAGCGACGCGGAGTTCGCCGCGGTGCGCGGCATGCTGGCAAATTGCGGCTTCACGCCGGAGCGGATTTCCG
>JANYJN010000476.1 GCA_025358475.1 Candidatus Solibacter sp. | reverse complement strand
CCCAACGGATGGGATTTGGTTCCGGCCAACGCCAAGATTCCGGCCGGGGAGTCATCGATGTGGGGCGACTATCACGCTCGCGAGGTGGGCCTGTATCTGCTGCGGCTGATGGAGGGCAAGCCTTATCTGAAGTTCTGGTAGATCCGTAACCGTGTCACAATCGCAGTCCCGTATTTCGAGCCGCGACTGCTTCCTCACGGTCGCGGCTCTGTTTGACGCAACCTCCACTCCCAGCCGAGCCGCAACCGTGAGGAAGCGGTCGCTGGCGTACGGGTCTATTTTCGAGGAAGGCTCCTGTTTTTTGTTACCTTACCACCGGCGGCCCCAGCGTCCGCGTCCCCCGTGGCCGATGCCGATGCCGATGCCAAAGCTGGGGCCATAGGCGTACGGGTAGTAGCCGCCGTAGTAGGGGTAGCCGCCGTAGTAGGGGTAGCCGCCGTAGTAAGGATACGGGCTGTAATAGGGGCGCGGGGCCGGGCGGCGGGCCACCGTGGTCTGCATCGGGTGGTCGTACTCGTCGGGGCCCACATACCGGAAGGCTTGCGGGGCGCGGGTCAGGTCGACGTTGACCGGTGTATCGACGCGGAAGGTGAGCACGGTTTCCGGGTAGACCACGGTGGCGTGGCCGCGGGTCAGCAGCACGCCGATGATACCGGCGGTGGCACCCGCTCCGGCGCCGATGGCGGCGCCGCGTCCCCAATCGGCGGCAGCCCCGATGCCGGCGCCGATGGCCGTAGTAGTGGCCACTGCGCCTACGTCGCTGCCCACGCTGGTCTGGCCGTTACGGTTGATCAGTTGCGTTTGCACGTCGGCCTGCGTGCCGTCGGCCAATGTCAAGCCGGTCAACTGCAGTGCCAGGCGGCTGCTACCCGACACGCGCCCGGCCTTCGCAGCTTCGGCCACGCGGCCCATTACGGACTGGCCGCGCTGTGCCACCACCACGCCATCTACCACGATAGGCTGCGCCAGGCTGGCGCTGAATACATCGCCCTGCTGGTTGCGGTCGCTGGAAAGTTCCTGATTCACGCGCACGGTCACAAATGTACCGGGCCGGATGGTCAGCGCCGCGGGCAGCCCGTAGTGGGGGACCGCGGCGCGGGGCCGGTCGTTGCGCTGTTGCTGCGGTTGCTCCTGCTGCTCCTGATTCTGATCCGGCTGGGGCTGGCCGTAGGAATCGGCGCGCGCCACCGGTTGGGAGGGGTCCTGATCCAGCACATCTGGCGCGGCCGGCTGCGCCTGAGGGGCCGTCGCGGGCGGCGGATCGTTCCGACGTCGCCATCCGTCGTTCCGCGGGTCTTGCGCCAACAAGAGGGCGGATCCGGTAAAGAGATTCAATGCGATCACAAGAGAGCGTTTCATAAGTTAGTGCCTGGTATCAAGTCATCGTAACTACATGCATGTCGTTCGCCATTCTTAAGCGGCTCATAATAAGAGCGCCATGGACTATTCGGATGGCCGGATTGCACCGCTGTTGGTGGTTTTCGGCCATGCGGCGCGGCTAGCCGCCCACGAACACCCTATAATTTTCCCTCGCGGGATGGTATCATTTGACCCATGTTTTGCCATAGCTGCGGTACGCAGGCAACTACGGATTTACAATTCTGCCCCAACTGCGGGCAGTCCCTCTCCGCCAGCCCGACGCCCGCGGCGGCGCCTGTCTACGTGGCGCGCGCCGGCATCACGGCACGTCCGGGGGCCTGGGTCGGGGCCGGCTGGGATCTTGTCAAGGCGGACATGGGTAACTATGTGCTGCTGGCGCTGGTGTTCCTCGCGCTCAATGCCATGGTGCCGTTTATTCTGCAAGGTCCGCTGATCGCCGGTTTTCACGTCTACACCCTGAAGCGCCTGCTCGGCCGGCAGACTGACTTCGCCGATCTCTTCAAGGGATTTAACTTTTTCGTGCCGGCGCTGGTGGCCTCCCTGGTGATTGGGCTCTTCACGTTTGCTGGAACGCTGGTCTGCATCATCCCCGGCCTGGTGGTCGCCGCCATGTACAAATTCACTTACCTG
>JANYJN010000474.1 GCA_025358475.1 Candidatus Solibacter sp. | reverse complement strand
GGGCGAGCGAAAAGCCGTTACGAGCGACCGGTTCCGGGCAAGAGGCGGCAAGCGGCGAGCCAGGAAGCATTGATCCGGGGGCTGGAGAAAACGGCCATCGGGGAGCGGAGCGGCGAATCGTCCGGCGCTTTTGTCTGCAGTGCTCAATGCCGGGCATGCCGGTAGTGGGCCAAGCTGGAAATCAGGTCACTTGGAACCATCTCTTTTGCTGGGGCGCTTGGCCGGCGGACCCACCGGGTACCCCGCCGGCCTCACACCTCACCTACGCAACCACTGCCTTGTGCGCCGCCACGTAATTCCCGACATACTCCGAAAAGGCCCGGGCCAGAGCCTGACGCGTGTGGTCTGAGCGGCCGATTTTTTTGTCCTCGATCTGCACCACGGGCAGCAGGTCGCGCGTGGTCGACGTAATGAACACCTCGTCGGCTGCCTCCAGGTCGCCGGGTAGCAGCGCCTTTTCTTCCACCCGGATCCCCGGAGCGCGGATCTCGCCCAGTATCACTTCGCGCGTAATGCCCGGCAGGCAGCCGGAACTGAGTGGCGGAGTGTACACGTGGCTACCGTTGGCGATGAAGAGATTGGCCGACGTGCATTCGGCCACTTCGCCCCGCTCGTTGAGCAGAACCACTTCGTCGAAACCGCGCGCCTGGGCGGATTCGAGCCACGTCAGATTCATCGCCCAGGAGAGGGTCTTGGCTCCGGTAAACTCGCTGGCGGCGTGGCGCGCTTCGCGGACGTATGCGAGTTTGACGCCCACGCCCCAATCCTTGGAATTGGCGGTCAGCCCGATGAGATCGCTGGGGCGCCCGTTGGAAGGGCCCGCCCACATGCCGCCGCCGTTGCGCACGATGGCGACGCGCAGCGTGCAGTTGGGCGCCTGGTTGGCCTCCACCAGTTCCAGCATCTTGCGCCTCACCTGTTCCGAATCCTGGGGCAGTGGCACGTGCAACGCCGCGGCATCGCGCTGGATGCGCGCCCAATGGCGCTCCCAGGCGAAGGCAACGCCATCGGCAATGCGCAGCGTACTAAAAACGCCCCAGCCGGAGAGCAGCCCTACCTGGCCCGGAGCCAGAGAAAGCGCGGTAGATTCCTGGATTTGTTCGTTATGAAGGACAAATTTGTGAAGCACACCCCAATTCTACCCTGGTGAGGCAGGGCAGGCGGCGTGAGCGATTTATGCTCCGGGCCAGTGGGAGAACGGATTGAGGCGCGCCTCCCGGCAGGACTCGATCAGGGCGGGCACGCGGGCGCGGCGTTCGAAGAGCTGTTCCAGCAGCCGGTCCAACGCGTCTTCCTCGCCTTCGATCCAATCCGGCGGGATGCTTTTCCAGGCCTGGTCTATGACCTCCTCGGGGAAGTGCACCACCTGGTCCAGCCAGGGCTCGAAATCATCCAGCGAGCGCACACCGTCGTAGACCAGTTTTCGCGCGTAAAGTCCCTGAACGGCCGATTCCGGAAAGTCCCAATTGGGACCGTTGAACGCGTATCCGTGATCGATCATGCGCGCGACGAAGCTCGGGTGGCCGCCGCGCGAGTCGGTGCGCCGCACCATGGCACGGTAGAAAACGCCCTGGCGGCCATCGGCATTTCCCACCCATTTGTCGAACACCAGGATGGCGCGGAAGTCGTCCAGGTTAGCCACCTGGGAGAGCAGTGCGTCAGGGAGAAAATCGTAGACGGCGATCCTGCCCGGGTCGCCGGGATACTGCGAGCCGAATTGCCAGCCGGGCTCGATATCCACCCGCCGCGTGCCAAGTTGCATGCTGCATTCGGGGTTGGCGGCCAGGAAGCCCCCGCCCACCTGGATCAGGGCCGTCTCCGGCGCGGCGATCCTCAGATAGCGCAGCAGGGTGGCACACAGTGCCTCGTTGACCAGCACGCGGCGGTGTTGGGGGTTATTGCGGAACTTAACGACATACCATTTGCCGTCGTCGGCCTCCAGCAGATGGGCCTGGGCGCCTCCGCGCATTTTTCGGACGTGCCGGACCGCGGTGAGGGGCATCGGAAAGAAAATGCAGTACCCTAGAGTTTTAACACACGGAGGAGGAAATACCGATGGCCGAAATAGGAACCCCCACTAATGATGCAGGCAGCGCGGCGGATGCAAAAGGCGCTCCCAGCGGGGGACGCAGCAAGGACGACGTGGCATTGGACCTGATGAAGTTCATCGCCGTCAACACGGGATACGGGAAATCGGGACAGGCATCGGCAGGGTTTTCGGCTAAAACGGGAACCCGTTCGCCGGAAGAACTTGCGGAAGATCTGCTGAATCTCTTCGATCGCTGCCGGAAAGCGGTCAATCAGGAAGTGTAAGAACGCTCTTGCCCGCGCCGGGATTGCGGCCGGCGCGGGGTATGGCCGGCGATGGTCCGGCCCGTTTCACCTATTTCTTTTTCTTGGGCGGAGTTTTTTTCGCCGGAGCCTTTTTGGCGGCCTTTTTCAAGGGGACCTTCTTGGCCGGCGCCTTTTTCACGGCCTTCTTCGCCACGGCTTTCTTGGCGGGAGCCTTCACCGGGGCCTTCTTTGCCGAGGCCTTCTTGGCGGGAGCCTTCACCGGGGCCTTCTTCGCCGCGGCTTTCTTGGCGGGAGCCTTCACTGGGGCCTTTTTCGCCGCGGCTTTCTTGGCGGGAGCCTTCACTGGGGCCTTTTTCGCCACGGCTTTCTTGGCGGAAGCCTTCTTGGCGGCTGTCTTCGCCACCGGTGTAGCTGCCGGTTTTGTAGCCTGCCTTGCCGGGGCCTTCTTAGGCTCCGGGTTTGCGATCTGCTTTGCCGGAGCCTTCTTGGCCGGAACTCCCGGTGCAGCTTCCGGGGGCGCTTCCGCGGGAGGGCCCGGCGTAGCCGACGGTTCGGCAATGGCAGCCGGCACCGGTTCGGCTACGGGAGGCGGCGCGATCTCTTCCTCGTCGTCGTCCTCTTCGTCATCTTCGTAGTCGTCGAGCTTCGAGTCCGTCTCTGCGTGCTCTTCGTCGTCGTAGTCGTGGAAGTCTTCCATCTCTTCTTCGTCCTTCAGAGCGATGATCGGGCGATCAAACATTAAACGAGCCTCCTGTGGTCAAGGCGCAATCACCCATAGAATACCCTTTTTTGAACAAGAGGCAATAGCGAAATAGCCCTCCAGGGGAGATTTTCACGCGCCACGCGCGGGCGGACAAGGCAACCGGTCCTGCTCCCCCCTACGGCGATTTCCGCCGCGACCTCCCGCATCACCGCCGGCGGCAAGCCGCCCGCACCCGCCGCCGCACTGTCTCCGTCCGGCAAAACGCAAGCCGTATGCCCTAAAGGAAACCATCCCAGCAGCCGATATCCTCGTTGGGAGTAACACCAGATGATCTCCATTCGATCTTCACTCACCGAGCTCGAACGCAGCCATCAGATCCGCGCCACGGTTCTGGACTGTTACGTCCGGGCAATCAGGAACATCGCCCACTATGCAGTCGATCTGGATCACGAGCTTACTGGGTCCCACCGTAAGTACCTGGAAACCCTAGCTACCGAAGTCGCCACCGACGCGCCGGAGGTGGTGGCGGAGAGCCGTGCCACCTTGCGAGGGCTGCTGCGCGACTACCGCGATAAGGCATCCCAGCATCTTGCCATCCTGCGCGACAACCTGGCTGGCACCGCACGCGCTCTGCAAGAGATCCTGGATTCCCTGGCTCAAGCCGACGGCGATCACGAAAAGGACCTCCACGCCGCGCTTGGCAAGTTGCGGCAAGTGGCCGCCGCCCCGTGTAATGCCGCGTTGGGCACCGTGATCACCGCCGTGGCCAACTCCATCGAAATTAGCCTGGAGCAGGTGCGCAAGCAACACCAGCTCACCACCTCTCAGTTCCTGGTGGAGATTCACATGCTGCACAAGCGGATCGATACCCTGGAAGCCGCCGCCTCCATCAATGAGGCCACGCGTTTCGCCACCCGTGAGGAATTGTCAGAGCGGATCCGCGCCACGCCGGCGGGCCAGTACTGCCTGCTGTTGGTGGGCGCGCGCGGTCTGCGCCGCGCGGAAGTCCAATTCGGCAAAGATGCGGGGGAAGAGCTTCTCGGCGCCTTCGCCAAGCGTTTGCGCAACAGCCTGCCCACCTCCGCCGTGATTGCCCGTTGGGGACCCGAGGATTTCGCGGCCATGCTGGTCGCCAAAAAGTCGGAAGCCATGGTCTCCGCCAAGTGGATTACCGAACATCTCTCCGGCGCCTACTCCTGCCTGAACTCCGGCAGGACCGTCCGCCCCGCCCTGCAAATCACCGTAGGCGTCATCGACACCGGCGCCCAGGATTTGGCTGAACGCATCATCGAACGCATCGGCCTCTTCCTGATTGGCCAAGTCTAGCGCCGCCAGGCGTCTCGCCGCCCAATGTCGTCTTGAGCCCCAGGAGCGTTTAAGCACCCCAGCCAGCCCCACAGCCGGCCCGAAGGTGAGCCCTTGCGCGCGGCAGTTGCTACACTAGAAACAGATAATGCCGGATTTTTGTACTTGCGGCGCTCAACTGCCGCCCGATTCTCTCTTTTGCCACAAATGCGGCAAACCGCAGCGTGAGGTCATTGAACCAGAGCCCGAACCGGAGAGCATAGCCGAAGTCGCACCCCCCGCTTCGCCGCCCATCGCCGCCACACCGCAACCGCCCGCACTCAATTTCCACAACCTGGTGGCCGTACGGATTGCCTTTGTCATAGCTCCCGTGGCGTTCCTGCTCAGTTGGATCCCGGCGCTCAACCTGGTCCTCTGGATCGCCGCCGGTTTCCTGGCCGTCTTCTTCCACGGCCGCCGCACGGGGGACCTGCTCAACGTCCGCGCCGGCGTCCGCCTCGGTTGGATCACGGGTGTCATCATGTTCGCCATTACCACGGTGATCTTCACCCTGACCGTCGTTCCCCTGGCCGCCAATGGCGGTATCGCCAACCTCTTCCGCCAGCAGTTGAAAAATCCCACCGACCCCAATGTTCAGGAAGCCCTGCGCCTGCTCGAAACCGCGCCCGGAATGGTCACCGTCCTGCTCGTCATGCTCTTCATGCTGTTCGTCTTCATCACCATGCTGAGCATGGCCGGCGGCGCCCTAGGCGCCAAATTCGTCAGCCGATCAGAGCCGCGACCGTAAGAAGCTATTAAATCCCCGGCGCTCACCAATGAATGACCCACTTGCGCT
>JANYJN010000473.1 GCA_025358475.1 Candidatus Solibacter sp. | reverse complement strand
AGCTAACTACCCTTTCCCCGGCGGCGGAGAGCCGCGCGGCCGGGATCCTTCGCGAGGTCTTCGAGTCCGGACGCCCGCTCACCTACGTCCGCACATCGGAAGAGCAGCGGGCCGGCAAGGTGCTGCGCGAGGTGGGCCTGCGGCTGTTCGCCCCCACGCCGCTGCCGGTTTGGACCTGGAGCCTGACGAAGGGGATGCATCGCGATGGCGAAGCCGCCGAGCCCGGCACGCTGGACGCCCGCGGCGCGCTGGATTTCATCGCGGCGTATCCGGATGCGGGCATCTTCCACCTGCGGGACTTTCATGAGCCGCTGCGCGAGAGCGCGGACATCCGGCGGCGCCTGCGGGACCTCTACGAGAGCTGCCGGGGCCAACGGAAGTTCGTCGTGATCACGTCCCCGGTCCGCTCCATTCCGGAGGAACTTGAGCGCAGCCTGCTGTTTCTCGAACTGCGTCCGCCGGATTTGACCGAACTGCTCGCGTTCCTGCGGGAGGAGGCCGGCGATACCCCCGACCCGCTGCTGCACCAGCTCGCGCCTGCCCTGCTGGGGCTCACGCTGGATGAAGCCGGCTACGCGGTGCGCCGCGCGCTGGCCGCGACCGGGCATTTGGGGCCGGAATCGCTACCCGCCTTGCTTGAAGAGAAGCGCCTGCTGATTAACCGCAGCGGCGTCATCGAGTTTATTACCGACGGCACCAATCTCGGCGAGGTGGGCGGCCTGGACGGCCTCAAGTCCTGGCTTCTGGAGCGCCGCAAGCTTTTTGAGTTGCGCGACAGCCTGAACACGGAAATCGTGCCCAAGGGGCTCCTGCTGATGGGAATTCCGGGCTGCGGCAAAAGCCTTGCGGTCAAGGCCATCGCGTCTTATTTCCAGTTGCCGCTCTACCGCGTGGACATGATCGAGATCTTTTCGGGGAGGCATGGCAAGCCGGAAGGCGCGTTCGTCGAAGCCTGCAAGCTGATGGAAGATTTGGTGCCCGCGGTGCTGTGGTTCGACGAGATCGAGATGGGCATCAGCTCGACGAATTCGGGCGGCGAGCAGGGCCGCATTTTCGCGTTCTTCCTGACCTGGATGCAGGAGAAAGCGCGCGGCCTCTTCGTCGCCGCTACCGCCAACCGGATCGAACTGCTCCCCGCCGAGATGATTCGCAAGGGACGCTTCGACGAAGTCTTCTTCGTAGACCTTCCGTTGGATGAGGAGCGCTTGGAGATCTTCAAGATTCACCTCACCCGGCGAGGTGTGGACACCTCGGGGATCGACCTCGGCCAGTTGATGGAGTTCACCAAGGGCTGGAGCGGGGCCGAGGTGGAGCAGTGTGTGGTTGCGGCGTTGACCAGGGCGCGGCTCACCGACACCGAGGTCACCGGGCAGGATCTCATCCAGGCCGCGGTGAAGATTGTGCCGCTCTCGCGCACCATGGAAGAGCAGATCAATCACATTCGAGGCTGGGCGTTCGAGCGCGCCGTACGGGCGTCCCGCCGGCGTTAGTAGGACAGGCCTCCTGGCCTGTCTTCTTGTTAAACGCCTGCGAGGCGGCGCGGCCGAGGGCGGCCGAATCGTGTCAGCGGGTAGGTGGTATGGCGCAGGCGGGTAATACGCCTGCTATCGACGCGCTGGCCCATACGCGGCCGGATCGTGTCAGCGAATAGGTGGTATGGCCCAAGCCGATAATCCCCGTGCTATCGACGCGCTGGCCCATACGCTGCCGTTGCTGGGCAGTGAGCCCCCGGTCAGGACAAATTTGTTTCCTACGCTTCCAGCGGTGTCACAGGGTCCAAGAACTTCCAGCACACGATGCCCATCAAGTAGATGGCCGCCGATACATAGAAGGTCAGGTTCCAGTTGTTATTCGTCCAGTAAAGGATGTAGCCGATCACGAACGGCGAGAGCGCCCCGCCGACGTTGCCCGCCATGTTCATGGTGCCGGAAAGCGAGCCCGCGTGTGTGCCGCCGACGTCCATACAGGCGGCCCAGGCGCCCGGCATCACCAGATCGTTGGAGAAACTGGCCATCCCGATGGCCAGCACCGCCATTAGCGGATCGTTCATGCGGGTGGAGAGCAGCAGAAACATACTGGCGCCGGTAAACCCGATGTAGGCCATGATCCGCCGGGTCTGCGCCATGCTGCCCACCCTGGGCGCGAGCCGGTTGGCAAGCCACACACTGGCCGGGTTTCCCAGACCTCCCATGAAGAGCGGCGCGATACCGAAGATGGCCACCGACTGTACATTCAGATGGCGTGCCTGCGTCAGGTAGGTGGAGAACCAGGTGACGTAGAAATACCAGCCGTAGGAAAGACAGAAGTATTGCAGGCAGATCATCCATACCTGGCGCGATGCTAGAAACCGTGCCCATGGAACGTCGCCGTGGGGGCGCGCGTTGACCGACGATTCGCGCACCAAATCCCTCTCCGCCGCATTGAGCCGCGGATTTTCCAGCGGGTTGTTGCGATACCAGCGGTAGAAGACCACGGCCCACACCACGCCCAGCACGCCGAAGATTTCGAAGGAGTGGCGCCACCCCACCCGATGCATCACCAGCGCCACCAATGGCGGCGTGAAGGCGCCACCCCATCGCGCGCTGAGCCAAGTGATGCCTTGCGCCCGCACGCGTTCCTCCTCGGGTAGCCAGGTAGTGAACATCTTGGTCAGGTTCGGAAAGCAGCCCGCTTCCCCAGCCCCAAAGAGGAACCGCGTGACCATCAGGGAGCTGAAGTTCCACGCCCACCCAGTGGCGGCGGTGAAGAAACTCCACCACAACACGATGCGCATGAGCACGCTACGCGGCCCCAGGCGGTCGCCCAGATACCCGCCGGGAATCTCGAAGAGGGCGTATGCCAAGCCGAAGGCCGTGAAAACCTTGCCCATCTGGCGCGAATCCAGGTCCAGATCCCTGGAGATGAACGGCGCCGCAAAACCGATGGAAACGCGGTCAATGTAGGTGACCACTGCCAGGGTCACGGCGAATACGATCACCCAATAGCGTACGCGCGTAGGCGCTTGGGCCGCGATCACGCGAGGGGATCCGTGGCCAGGGCCATCGCGCCGAACTCTCGTCTAGAACACATGAATGCTCTCTCCCGCGGCCGTTTGCGACCGTCCACCCATTCTATCCGAGGCGGACTCCGCGACCGCTCCGTAAGAAGCCGTGAAATATTGGCCCGGAAGCGGAATTGGCAGGCGAAAGCGCCCAATGCCGCTTAGTTTGGATGCCAGTGGCAATTCTGCACAAATCGTGGGGCGGACCCCCTGGTCCGCGGCCGACGCCCTCGTCGGCCTGTTCGCACTCTGCGTCATGCCGACCCCAGTCTGCCGGCAGCGGGACGGGGGCGTCCCGCGCGGACCAGTATTCCATCTCTTGGGCTTAATTAAGTGACATTGGGCGAACCGCATAATTTCACGGCTTCTAACGGTCGCGGCTCTGATTGGTAGCGGGAACGCGCACCCAGTAGTGGTACACCAACGCCCCCACCCCGACCGTGGCCAGCGCGGTCAGCGATGCGCGCGGCTGCCAGATCACGCCGTAAACCATCATGCAGGTCCCCACCAGAATATACGAAGCGGGAATCAACGGCCAGGCGAAGTCCAGTGCCCGCAGCCGCTGCCATCTCGCGCGCCTCCGGCGAAAGACAAAAACCGAGGCCACAGAAAGCACGGTGAACAGCGTCAGGCTGAACCCGATATACACCACCAGTGCCGGGAACGGTGTCACGGTCATCACCATGGCGCAGGCCCCCTGGCTGAGGATGGCGTTGACCGGGGTGTGCCAGCGCGGGTCCACCTTGGCGGCGCCGGGGAAGAACGCCTTGTTCTTTGCCATCGCGTAGTAGACGCGCGGGCCCACCGTCACCATCGCGTTCACCGTGGAAACTATCGAGATCGCCATCAGCGCCGAGAACACGCCCGCCACTCGGGGGCCGAACAGGTTGGATGCCGAGAGCGCTCCCACCGCGATCACACCCTTCATATTCTCCAGCGGCGTGGCGTAGATGAACACCATGTTGAGCCCCAGGTACAGCACCGCCACAATCAGGCTGCCGGCCGCGATGGCAGCGGGCAGCGTGCGTTCCGGCCGGCGGACTTCCTCGGCCACGTAGGTGGCGGCGTTCCAGCCGCTATAGCCCACCATCACCCACAGCAAGCTGATCATGAACTGGGTCGGCAGTCCCACCGTAGAGGTGCGCACGGCAGGCTCCGAAAAGTGCCGCCAATCGCCCGTGCCCGCGGCGAACCCAAGAATCACGAATCCGGCGATTACGATTAGCTTGGTCGAGGTGAGTACGTTCTGCACCTTGGCCGTGCGGCCCACGCCCAGGCAGTTCAGCGCGGTGAACGCCGCGATCAAGGCCGACGCCGTCATCTGGCCCGCGCCCAGGCGGAGCGTAAATGCCCCACTGCCGATCACCAGCGTCGCGTTGGCCTGCTTCAGGGCGGGGGAAAAATACCCGAGGTAGTCGGAGAAGGCCAGGGCGGCGGCCGCGATGGGCGCGGAGAAGCCGGCGAAAAACGAGACCCACCCCGTCATGAATCCCCACTCCGGCCCGTAGGCGTGGGTGAGATACACATACTCGCCGCCCGAGCTGGGAAAATTGATGCCGAGTTCGGAATAGGTGACCGCGCCCGCCAGAGCAAACAGCGCTCCCACCCCCCAGCAGGCCAGAATCAATCGCGCGCTGCCCAGATCGCCCGCCATGAAGCCCGTGGTGGCGAAGATTCCCGTGCCTACCATGTTGGAGATGACCAGGGCGGTGGCACTGAAGAACCCGATTTGCCGCAGCAATCCGGGCCGCGGGGCCGGCGTGATGGACGATGGCATTTGCAAGACCTGGATACATTCTATGACGCGGCGCGCGTGTGGGGCAGGCATTCTGGTTTGGGGGCGGGCCGTCAGCCGACGAAGTACAACGGCCAGCCGGTCTGCCAAAATGCGGCTTTTTAAGTGGCCGCCCACCACCTGGCTGCACGGGGAAGGCTCGCTGCCTGGGGCTTCTCGACACTCCGCGGCGGGCCCCTCCTCCCGCCATCCCCGCTTCCGAGAAACCTGATACAACTAGGGGCATGGCACAAGCATCCACCGGACGCAGGGACTTTCTGAAGGCAACGGGCGCCGCCGCGCTCACTTCCTCCATCTTCACGGGCCACCTTAAGGGCGCCAACGACAAGGTCAATATCGGATTCATCGGCGTCGGACAGATGGGCTCGGGCAATATCGGGTATGCCGCCAAGGTGCCGGGTTTCCAGATCGCCGCGGTCTGCGACGTCTACCAGCCCGCCCTGGAACGCGCGCAGGCGCAGGCCAAGCGACTGGGCTTCGAGGGCGTCAAAGCCGTCAAGGATTTCCGCGAGATCCTGGCCGATAAGTCCGTCGACGCCGTGTGCATCTCCACGCCAGACCACTGGCATCCCTACATGACGGTGGAGGCCTGCAAGGCGGGCAAGGACGTCTACGTGGAGAAGCCCTCGTTCGTCTACATCGACGAAGGTCCGAAGATGGTGGAGGCCGCGCGCAAGTATAAGCGGGTGGTGCAGGCGGGCACCATGCAGCGATCCGGCAAGTTCTTTCAGAAGGCGCGCGAGATCGTCAAGAGCGGCGAGCTGGGCGATATCACTTTCTGCCGCACCTTCCAGGCGAGCAGCGCGAAGAAGGAAGGCTGGGGCAATCCGCCCGACACGGATCCGCCCAAGGATCTCAATTGGGATTTGTGGCTTGGCCCGGCGCCCGAGCACACCTTCAACGTCAACCGATGGGGCATCGCCGAGGGCCGCTGGTCCACCTTCCGCTACTTCTGGGATTACGCGGGCGGCGCCATGACGGATTGGGGGGTGCACCTGATGGACATTGTGCAGTTCGCTTATGACGAAGTCATGCCCACCTCAATCGCCGCGCAGGGCGGCAAGTTCTACGTCAACGACAACGTGGAGACGCCGGACACCATGATAGTGACCTACCGCTATCCGGCCTTCGTGGCGTCCTACGAAAGCCGCACCGCCAATCCGTTCCCTATGTATGACAACACCTACGGCACGGCGTTCCACGGCACCAAGGCGACGCTCATGGTGAACCGCGGCGGCTACTGGATCTTCCCCAACAATAGGAATTCGCCGTCGGTGGCGGAGACGAACCACGCCATGGCTGATATGAATGTGCCGCACTGGAACAACTGGCTGGATTGCATCAAGACGCGCGAGAAGCCGATCGCCGATATCGAGACCTGCGTGCGCACCACCGCCACCTGCGTGCTGGCCAATCTCGCGATGCGCCACGGCGTGACGCTGGATTGGGACGACAAGGCGTTCACCGTGAAGCAGCAGAATATCAAGCCGTTCCTGAAAGCCAAGTATCGTTCGCCGTGGAAACTGGAGGTCTAACTCGCCGATGGATGTGGAATGGGTGCGCCGTTATTGCATGGGCCTGCCCCACACCACCGAGACGGTGCAGTGGGGAGCGAACCTGGTTTTCAAGATCGCCGGCAAGATGTACGCCATGGCGGAACTGGAAGCCGCCGATCACTGGCTTTCCTTCAAATGCTCGCCCGAGGATCTGGCGGAACTGTGCGAGCGCGAAGGCATCGTTCCCGCACCGTATCTGGCGCGCGCCCAGTGGGTGACGCTGAAGACTGAAGACGTCATTCCGAGGCCCGAACTGAAGCGCCTGCTGCGGCAAGCCTACGACATCGTGTTCGCCAAACTGCCCAAGAAGACGCAGGCCGGGTTGAAGTAGCTCGACGACCGGGTGGGCAGATTTCTTTTATGCGGGGCAGGCTGACAACCCAACGCCACTCCCCGGTGGCGGGCACCTGCCTTGACCGTGGGGCGGATCCCCAGCTCCGCGGCCGGCGCCCCCGTCGGCCGGCTCGCACCCTGCAAGATACTGACCCGGCTGCGGGACCGGGGGTCC
>JANYJN010000459.1 GCA_025358475.1 Candidatus Solibacter sp. | reverse complement strand
GATCTGGTGGTACGCGCCGCGCGCACTTCCGCCACGGTCCTGATCACCGGCGAGACGGGCAGCGGAAAAGAAATTGTGGCGCGCGCCATTCATCACTATTCCCTCCGCGCGGCCCGGCCGTGGGTGGATTTCAACTGCGCTGCCTTGCCGGAGCAACTGGTGGAAAGCGAACTGTTCGGACAGAGAAGGGCGCGTTCAGCGGCGCCGACAGCGCTAAGCCGGGCCTGTTCGACCTGGCGAATACCGGCACCCTGTTCCTGGATGAGATCGGAGAGCTGGAGTTGCGGGTCCAGGTAAAGCTGCTGCGCGTATTGGACGGCGTGCCGTATTACCGCGTGGGTGGGCAGAAGAAGATCGCCGTGGATGCGCGTATCGTGGCCGCCACCAACCAGAATCTGGAAGCGGCCGTGGCGGCCAGACGGTTTCGCGCCGATCTCTTTCACCGGCTCAACCAGTGCCCCATCCGCGTGCCCCCCCTGCGGGAGCGGCGCGACGACATTGTTCCCATCGCGGAATACTTCGTGCGGCAGCATGGGGAGCATGCCGGCTTCTCGGCGGAGGCCAAGCGGGCGTTGGAACGCTACTGCTGGCCCGGCAATGTTCGTGAGTTGCGCAACGCCGTCACCCAAGCCGTGGTGGCGGCCCGGACTTACGAAATTGGCCTCGCCGACCTGCCGCCGTTGCTGTCAGCGGGGCTTGCCCGGCCGATGGGTCGCGGGCCCTTGGAACTGGACAGCGTGGAGAAGGAGGCCATTCTGGCAGCGCTTCACCAGACGGGCGGTCATCAGCAGAAAGCCGCCAATCTGCTGGGCGTTTCGCGGCGCACACTGAGCCGGAAACTGAAACTATACGACGCGGAAACGGGAAAGGATCTCCTCCATGCCTCTTGAAACACACTCGAACCCCGCCGACCGGCGCACCCAACCGCGCCGTCCCGCGAGCGGACAGATCAATCTACGGCCGGAGGGGGTCGCCGCCGCCACTGCCGCCGGCCAGATGCTGGACATCAACAGCGGCGGTTTCCGCGCCCGGCACAGCTTCCAAACGCTGGTCTCGGGGCACATCGTGGAGTTCGCCTACAAGCGTCAGAAAGGACGCGCGCGCGTGGTTTGGACACGGATTCTCGGCGACCAGGTGGAAAGCGGATTTATGATTCTGCCGCGGACCGATACGGTTCACTCCGCGCAAACCTAACCGGCACACCTCCCAAATCGCTGTCGGGGCCCTGGGGGCCGCTTACCTGGTGAGAAGGGCCAAGCGTGGCTCCCGGTGGCTGAGTGCGCGTGTGCCTGCCCGCGGAAAACTCGCCCAGCTACCCCTCGGGCTTCCGTCCGCCGACGGATTGAGGTCTATTCACTCACGCAAACTCAGGATAGTATAAGGCCCTGCAGGGCGCACAAATTCCGTGGCTGACCAAGCCGGGAGGTTTTTCAATATATGCTGGGACCCAATCCCAAATAGGTGGTTGCTTCGACCGGCACGTCCGTCTGCAATGGCAACACATCGTCACAAAATCGTGATTATCCGCCCAAACGCTTTCCTTCGGGAAGCAGACTGTTCGTTCCCGATCGTCATGGGGCCGTTCCACCGTGATAGAGTTCACCACCACTAATGCCTCACCTTCCGGATCCAGGCGGGACATCATTCGAAAGTTGCGGTACACAGTCGGGCTAGAACATTCGTAGCAGTGTTCCCAGGATTGCCGCCCACAGAGCGCCCTGCGATAACCATCCTCGAAAAACGGCTTCAGCGGCAAGGGAACCGCATCCATTACAGATCGGCCCAGTTGGAGTTGACGTGACAATCCCCGGCCACCGTTCTCCGCCGCGAACCGATCCCAGGCTTCATTACAGTAGACAATGCGGAGATCCCGGTCCAGCAGATAGATCACGGCTGGATCTTTTTCCAGGATCTCTTCCAGGTGACTGACAAAGGCGGACTTCATACTGATTCGATACCCGGCGAACGGCTCACCGCTTTTTTGGCTTCCCGGAACCTCGCCGCTCCCGCTGCCCGGACCGCCGCAAGGTAGTCTTTAGTCTATAACAGCCGATCACATCAGCAGGAGCAGATCTGCGGTTCCTCTTCGAGAGGCCCCAATTCGGCGCCGGGGAGCGTCCGAATGGCGTACCGTTCGAAGTCGTCTCCGCGGATGTGCTCCATGAACTCCAAGGTACGCTATTCTACCGAGAGACGGTGTCGGGCGCCTGGCTCACCGGTCCAGTCGGTGAAACCCACCTCCCTGACGAAGGCGGTTGTGCCTGCCATAGCCGAACCGTATCCGCCTCCGGCCGACCGTGCAAGATGAACGGCATTGGGGCTGATCCCGCGCCGCCGCGGAGACCCCGCTTACGCGAACCGCGCCAGCGGAACTTCCGGCAAACGTCCCGCGGGAGCCGCGGCCCCGGCCAGCAACTGCGCCGCCGGCCCGCACTGGATCAGCCGTCCCGCCTCCAGGATGCCCACCGTGTGGCACAACCTCGCGACCGACGCCAGATCGTGCGAGACATAGAGGATGGCCATCTGTAGTTCGCGGTTCAATTTACGGAACAAAGCCAGAATTTCCTGCTGCGAGACCGGGTCCAGCGCACTGGTGGCCTCGTCGGCAATCAGCAGCTTCGGCCGGTGCATCACGGCCATGGCGATCACCACGCGCTGCGCCTGTCCCACGCTCAACTGCCGCGGGATTCGCCGGAGAAACGCATCGTCGGCGGGCAGCCCCATACGGATCAGCAGGTCGCGGGTTGGTTCCTTGGCGAACTTCCAGGATTCCGCGCGGTGGGCGCGCCAGGCTTCCCGCAGGTGGGTCTCGATGCGCAACGCCGGATTGAGCGCGGACATGGGGCTCTGCGGCACCAATCCGATCTCCCTGCCGCGAACCTGGCGAAGCGCTCTCGCGTCGCAGGCCATCAGGTCACGTCCACAGAACTGTATGGTGCCGCGAATCCTGCCGCCGCGCAGTTCGAGCAACCGCGGCACGGCCAGCGCGATAGTGCTCTTGCCGCTCCCGCTCTGCCCGATCAGTCCCAGAATCTCGGCGCTGCGGATGGTGAAGCTTACGCGGTCGAGCACCAGGGGCTTCTCCGGGTAGTCGGCGGAAATCTCCGCCACCAGCAGCGGTTGCCCGGGGGCTACTTCGCGGAATCGGGCTACTTCGCTGAATCGATCCATAACCGCTCGGCGTTCCACAGCAGGTTGGGCCTCAGCGCGGACGGTTCCACGTTGCGCAGCTTTCGCGATGCCGCCACCAGCGCATTCCGGTTCACCAAATACAGGAACGGCGCCTCGTCCCAGACGATTTGTTGCACCCGGTCGAAAAGCGCCTTGCGCCGGCCCTCATCCAGCAGAGTGGACTGCAGCCGCGCCAGCCGATCGATCTCCGCCTCCCATGGTGTCGCGGGCTTGGCCTGGTTGGGGTTCCATTGATGGTTGGCCGACGAACTCAACCACAGGTTGAGTTGTTGTCCAGCTCGGTGCTCCTGCCCGTGGTCACCCGAACGCTCTAGTACGACTTCGGAAGACCGAGTGATTGCTGGGCAACGAAGTTGAGGACCATCTCGCGGCTCACCGGCGCGATGCGCAG
>JANYJN010000429.1 GCA_025358475.1 Candidatus Solibacter sp. | reverse complement strand
CCCGGACCCGCAGAGTACCCCCGTAGCCCCCCGCTCCACCCCTTCGGCCGCCGTGGCTTCCGCGCCCAGCGTGCGAAAGAAGCCCGTCGCCTTGAGCCGCGTCTCGCGTTCTTCCATCGCCGGCACCGAATCGTAGAGCAGTGTGGCGCCCACCGGATACCGCGCCATGCCGTCGCGCAGATACGTCGTGCGGATCAGAATCCCGGTATTGATATCTCCGTTCAGCGAGATCATCCCCACCGCGCCCCCGTACCACCCGCGTGCGTCTTTCTCCAGCGCTTCCACGGTTTGCGCCGCCGCCTTCTTGGGCGCGCCGATCATGGTCACGGACCACATGTGGCTGAGGAAGGCGTCCAGCGCGTCGAACCCTTCCTTGAGGTATCCCTCCACGTGATCCACCGTGTGGAACACACCCGCGTAGCGTTCGATCAGCCGCCGGCCGATCACCTTCACCGTGCCCGGTTCCGAAACCCGCGACTTATCGTTGCGGTCCACGTCCGTGCACATGGTCAGTTCGCTTTCTTCCTTGGCGCTGACCAGTAGTGCACGAATATTGTCGGCATCGCGCATGGGATCTCCTGTGCGCTGCGCCGTGCCCGAGATGGGGCACGTCTCGATGCGCGCGCCCTCCACTCTGACGAACATCTCCGGCGACGCCCCCACCAGTTGCTCTTCGCCGAATTGCAGCAGGAACTCGTACGGGCTTGGGCTGGCCAGTTGCACCCGGCGGAATAAGTCGCTGGCCTTGCCGGAGTACGGGGTGCGGAAAGTCTGCTTCAGCACCACCTCGTAGTAATCGCCGCGGCGCATGCCTTCCCGCACCGTCTCCACCTTCGCCATGTACTCTTCCGGCGTGTGGTCGCTCACAATCGGACCGCTCTCCCGCGGCGCGGGCGGCGCAATCGCTTCCCCGTCCCGCGCCAGGCCGCGCGTGCTCGCGCCCTCGGCCTCGAACTCGTATTGGTAGCGTTCCACCTGCTCCCTCTTGCGGTCCATGTACCAGATGTCGTCGCACAGATACAGGTGCAGGTCTTTATGCCCGGCGCGCGGCAACTTCTTCTCGATCGGCTCGAACTGGAACAACAGGTCGTAGCCGAAGGCGCCCACCAGCCCCAGCCGCGAATCCTCTTCGCCGCGGAACTCCTCGATCAATGTCCGCAAGATGGAAAACGCCGACGGCTGTTTGCTGCGTTCTTCCTCGGGGAACAGCGCGGGGAGTGGCTTCAGCCGGCCAGCCAGCACCGCGCCTTCAAACCCGAAATTCTCCCAGTGCGGATGGTTCGCCAGCAGGCCGTGAAACATGCGCAGAATCTCGCCGCCGCGCGCGTTCAACGGGCGGAATTCCACCCGCCGGTCGTAGGAAACAATCTCTAGCGGCGGGCACGTCGACGCGATGTCCCAACGTGAGTATCTCCCGGGATACTCGTATCCCGACGATAGGTAGAACCCACGGTGCCGGTCCAGATCGCGAAGCAGGTGGTGCAACCCTTTCCGGAAGTTGACCTTCGAAGTGGAACGGGTGACCTGGATCCCGTGAGGGGTCGTATAGCGGTATTCGCGCATAAAGCTGTCCCTGGGGGATTATTTTTCAGAATAACATGCGCGCCATCATCGCCATGATCTCCCCGCCCATCCGCCCCGCCGGCTTCAGGTCGTGGCCCGCGCCTTCCACCGCCAGCAAATCCACCCGCACCGGAATATGCTCCATCGCCGCACGCAACTCTTCCACGGTGCCGAAGGGGTCGCGCGTGCCGTGGACGAACAGCGCGGGAGTGCGCCATTCCGCGAAAAAACCGGTGCGCGGCTGGTCCGGCTTCCTCGGAGGATGCAGCGGATAGGCAAGTAGTAACAACCCGTCGGCCAGCCCCGGACGCTCGGCTGCCACCATGGCGGTTTGCCTGCCACCGTAGGAGTGCCCGCCCGCGAACACCCGTCCCTGCACGCGTTGCCGCAGGGCTTCCACCGCCCGCACGATGCCTTCGCGATCGCGTGCCGCCGCCGCCGGAAACGGCGGTCCGCTGGCCCGCGCCACGCGGAACGGCAGGTCGTAGCGCAGCACCATCGCACCGGCTTCGCAAAATGCCCGGGCAAGGCTCACCAGCAAAGGCGCGCTGGCATCCGAACCCGCACCGTGCGTCAGCGCCAGTGCTTCGCCGGTTGCCTGTTCCGGCGTGTGCAGCACGCCACGCACCTCATCGGTGTCGAAGACCTGTTCCATAGATTATGGGGGAGGTGGACAACCAAAGGCCGCTCGTTTTTCCCCGGCCGGTACCTATATAAATGGTGGGGCTACAAATGGTGGGGCGGACCCCCTGGTCCGCGGCCGACGCCCCCGTCGGCCTGCTGGCACCCTGCAAGATGCCAGCCCCATTGTTCCGGCTGGAGCCCCAGGACCAGGGAATCCGCCCCACAGCTTCCGCAGCCGATAGTGGGCCGCAGCTTAACAATCTGCCCACATAGACGCTATTCCTTCTTTTTCAGCGTCTGGTCGTTCGCCTGGATAAACTCGCGGATCTGGTCCGACATGGTCAGCAGTTTCTCCCACTGCTCGCGGTACAGGGTAACGGGGAAGCGCCCCATTCCGTATACCGACAGCGCGCCCTTTTCGCTCACTTTCAGCGAGAGCTGCCCTCGGGAGGGCTTCTTTAGACTTTCGTTTTCCGCGCGCAAGCGCTCGATTTCCGCTTTCATCTCTTCTTCGGTTGGCATAGTCGTCAATTCCTTTGATACCACATGCTACGCTCAGATCTCCCCTGCCATGTGCCCCTTACAAGCCATTTTCTTCGATTTCGACGGCGTCCTGCTGGATACTGAACCGGTCCACTGCGCCTGTTGGGCGGAAGTTCTGGCTCCCGCCGGGCTGCCTCTCACCTGGGAATATTACCGCGATCACTGCATCGGGATCGACGATCGCGACATGCTGCGCACCATGGCCCGCCAGGCCGATCCGCCGCGCGACTGGGACAGCCTGTGGGCGCTCTACCCGGCCAAGAAACAGTTGTTTCAGGCGCGCATGACGGCGCCGCCCTTCGAACCGTCCCTCGCCGGAATGCTCGCCGGCCTCCACCGCCAATTCAAACTGGCCGTCGTTAGCTCCAGTTCCTGCACCGAAATCGAACCGCTGCTGGTGGCCGGCGGCATATGGCAGCACTTCGACACCATCGTGGGAGGCGGAGACGTGAACCGCCACAAGCCGGCCCCGGACCCGTACCTTCTGGCCGCCGCCCGGCTCGGCGTCGAAACTGCCCTGGTGCTGGAGGATTCGGCCGCCGGAATCGCCAGCGGACGCGCCGCCGGCTTCGAGGTGCTTATTGTGCGCCACCCCTCGGAATTGGCCGGCCTGTTACGCCAACGGCTGGGTTAGTGTCGGGGCCGCGCGCAGAGCCCGGAGGGCGAAAAATAGTAGCCCACTGCGCACAGCCGTGGGTAGCGGGTGGGTGGCGTTTGGCAGCCCCGGTACGGGGCGCAAGAAGGGACCGCCGTGTCGGTTCTTTCGCCCCGCACCGGGCTGAGGCAGAACCATCGTTCTCCCAGTGCTGGCGCACTGGGCTACCAGCTTGCGCCCTGCGGGCTGGGCCGCATGAAAATCGTCGCAGCGCACTAAAGAATGAATAGCTAGTAGTATACGTCGCAGCCAGTCTCGCCCCACGTGGCAAGCTTCCTGCCACACTGAAGAGTCGCGCCTCATCCAAAAAATCGTATACTCGGTCGTAAAGGCTCAGTCTTGTCTCCTACCAAAGCCAAAAAGAAGCCTGCCAGTCACCTGCGCAGCGCGCTCCCCCTCCTCCAGGAACTAGTGCGGCCGCGCCGTGGCAAAATCGCGCTCGGCTTCCTGCTGATGCTCATCGGCAGATTGTGTAGCCTGGTCCTGCCCGGCGCCCCGAAATATCTGATCGACAATGTGATCAACCAGCACCAGGGCTACCTGCTCAAGTGGATCGTAGGCGCTGTTTTCGCCGCCACCATCATTCAGGGCATCACCTCGTTCTCCCTCACCCAGATCCTTTCCAAAGAGGGCCAGCGGCTCATCGCCGAGCTGCGCCGCAAGGTGCAGGAGCACATCGGCCGTTTGCCGGTAGCCTACTACGACGCCAACAAATCCGGCGCCCTGGTCTCCCGCATCATGAGCGACGTGGAGGGCGTGCGCAACCTGATCGGCACCGGCCTGGTGGAATTCTTCGGCGGCATCCTGACGGCGCTGCTTTCGCTCGCCATCCTGCTCAGGATCAGCGCGCTTTTGACCGGCATTGCGCTGTTCTTCATCGTCGCGTGCGCGCTCGGCCTCGGCATGGCCTTCGGCAAGATCCGCCCCATCTTCCGCGAGCGCGGCAAGATCAACGCCGACGTCACCGGCCGGCTCACCGAATCGCTGGCGGGCGTGCGCGTCGTCAAGGGCTATCATGCCGAAGCCGGCGAAGCCCGGGTCTTCACCGCCGGGGTGGAGCGCCTGCTGGACAACGTCATGCGCTCGCTCACCGCCATCTCTTTGATGACTCTCTCGGCCACCATGGTGCTGGGCGTGGTTGGCGGCACCGTGATGTACATCGGCGCCCGCCTGATTCTGGCTACCCCGCCGTCGCTCACCATCGGCGGCCTGTTCTCTTTCGTTCTTTACCTCGCCTTCCTGGTCGCGCCCATGCTGCAAATGGTCAGCATCGGTACCCAGTTGACCGAGGCGCTGGCCGGGCTCGATCGCACCCAGGAAGTCCTCGCCGAACGGCCCGAGGACGAAGACCCCAAGCGCATCCGCAAGATCGGAACCATTCAGGGCTACGTCGCCTTCGACAACGTGACCTTCGAATACGATCCCGGCAAGCCGGTGCTCCGCGAAGTCAGCTTCGCTTCCGAACCCGGCACCGCCACCGCGCTCGTCGGCCCTTCAGGCTCCGGAAAATCCACCATCATCAGCCTCATCGCCGCCTTCCATGAACCCACCGCCGGACGTATCCTGGTGGATTCCACCGACCTTGCCACCGTGCGTCTGGATGCCTACCGCTCGCAGCTCGGAGTGGTGTTGCAGGACACTTTTCTGTTTGACGGCACCATCCGCGAGAACATCGGCTTCGCCCGTCCCGGCGCCACCGAAGAGCAGATTCAGACCGCCTGCCGCATCGCCCGCGTCGATGAGTTCGCCGAAAAGTTCGAGCTGAAGTACGACACCATCGTCGGCGAGCGCGGCGTCAAGCTCTCCGGCGGCCAGCGGCAGCGCGTCTCCATCGCCCGCGCCATTCTGGCCGATCCCCGGATCCTGATTCTCGATGAGGCTACCAGCAGCCTCGATTCCGAATCCGAGGCCGCCATTCAGGAAGGTCTTTCCTACCTGATGAAAGGCCGCACCACTTTCGTCATCGCGCATCGCCTCTCTACCATCCGCCGCGCCGAGCAGATTCTGGTGGTGGAAGAGGGCCGCATCGTGGAGCGCGGCACCCACCAATCCCTCTACGCCCTGGAGGGC
>JANYJN010000418.1 GCA_025358475.1 Candidatus Solibacter sp. | reverse complement strand
CGTCGTAACGTGCAGCCGAGACTTTCTCCGCGCCAAGAGCGAGCGGCGCAAACTTTCGATGGTTACGTGTTACGACTACACGTTTGCCCGTCTGCTATCGAAAAGTGCCGTCGACGGAATTCTTGTCGGCGACAGCGCCGCGATGGTTATGCATGGCCATGCTTCGACCCTATCGGCGAGCGTCGAGGTGATGCGCCTTCACACCGAAGCCGTGGTGCGCGGCGCGGCCGGCAAATTCGTGGTCGCGGACATGCCGTTTCTCTCTTTTCGGAAAGGTCTGGCCGCCGGGATGGACGCGGCACATGTCCTCATGACAGCCGGCGCCAATGCCGTAAAGCTGGAAGGTGTGGACGGGCATGAGGATGTTATTCAACGCCTGGTGCAGAGTGGGATCCCCGTCATGGGTCATCTTGGCCTCCAGCCTCAATCCGTTCACGCCTACGGAGGCTTTCGAGTGCAGGGCCGGAGCGACGACTCGGCGCGAGAGACCGCCCGCCAGGCAGTGGCCCTGGAAGAGCTTGGCGCTTTCGCGATCGTTCTGGAATGTGTTCCGGCAAATCTCGCGCGGCAGATTACCGAACCGCTTCGCATTCCGACAATCGGCATTGGCGCCGGCGTGGGATGCGATGGACAGATACTGGTGCTGCAAGATCTCCTCGGCATGAACCCGGATTTTCGTCCTAAATTCGCGCGCCCGTTCCTGGACGGGGCGCGCTGCGTGCTGGACGCCGTCGCGCAATTTGACGAAGCCGTGAAAGCCGGGACTTTTCCGGCAACAGAGGAGAGTTATTCTTGACTCAGGTCTGGTACACCGTAACGGACTGGCTGAACCGGCGGCGCGCCCTGGATGGGCGCGGCATCGGTTTTGTTCCCACCATGGGAGCGCTTCACCGGGGACACGCTTCGCTGGTGGAGCGCTGCCGCGCGGAGAATGAAATTGTGGTGGCCAGCATCTTCGTGAACCCGTCGCAATTCAACGACCCAAAGGATCTGGAGCGGTATCCGTGTACGCTGGAGAACGATCTCAGGCTTCTGGAGAGCCTTGGAGCGGACGAGGTCATCGTACCCACAGCGCCGGAACTCTATCCGAACGGCTACTGTTTTCGAGTGGAGCCGGCAGGCGACGCCCCGGTGATGGAGGCAGCTTTCCGGCCGGGGTTCCTGCAAGGCGTGATGACCGTCGTCCTGAAACTGCTCGGCATGGTACGTCCGGACCGCGCCTACTTCGGCGAGAAGGACTACCAGCAACTGAGGGTGGTCACGGACATGGCGCGGGAGTTCTTCCTCCCGACGGAGATTGTGCCGTGCCCCACGGTGCGCGAGGAATCGGGACTGGCGGAGAGTTCCCGGAACAGGCTGCTCTCACCTGAAGGCAAGGAGAAGGCGGCATGGCTTTTCCGGGCACTAACCACGGCCGCCAACCCCGACCAAGCGCGGTCGATCCTACAGGCGCAAGGCTTTGTGGTGGAATATGTCGAGGAGCGCTGGGGAAGACGGCTGGCGGCGGCTTGTCTGGAAGGCGTGCGCCTCATCGACAACGTGCCGGCCGCGGAGACGGAGCGCTGGTAAGTTTCCGGGCGCATTGGATTATGCTTCTTGCACTTGACGTCGGCAATAGTCAGATCTTTGGCGGAGTGTACGATGGCGAGGAGCTGAAAGTTACTTTTCGGCTGACCTCCAGCATCAGAGCCTCGTCGGATGAATTTGGAATTTTCTTTCGCGGCGTGCTTCGGGAAAACGGAGTGGATCCGGCTGAGATCGATATGGCGGGAATTTGCTCTTCCGTGCCCGATGCCGTGCACTCGCTGCGCAACTGCTTCCGCAAGTACTTCCGCTTTGAGCCGTTTTTGCTTCAGCCGGGAGTAAAGACGGGGCTGCAGATCCGCTATCGTAACCCCGTGGAAGTGGGTGCGGACAAGATCGCAAACGCGATCGGCGCGCTGACCCGATTTCCTGGCCGGAATTTGCTGATCGTCGATTTTGGCACCGCGACCACGCTGTGCGCCGTGACCAAGGAGAAAGCGTAT
>JANYJN010000411.1 GCA_025358475.1 Candidatus Solibacter sp. | reverse complement strand
ATCGAGTCGCCCGTTGACGGTGGTGGTGCTGCCCGTCGTTCGGACTGACGCTTTCCAGCGGTAATATAGATAGAGGAGACTCACGGTGAATATCGCCATCAACATTCCTGACGACATCGGACACATCCTCGCCGCCCAGGCGGGTGGCGTTTCACGCGCAGTCCTAGAAGCAGTCGCAATCGAAGCATATCGCTCTGGCACGATAACCCCTGCGCAAGTGCAGCAAATGCTGGAACTGCGGTCACGGTGGGAGACGGAGTCTTTCCTGCGGCGCGCCGAGGCTTTCCACGACTACACGATGGATGACCTTGAGCAGGATATCGCAGCGATTCGTCAAGCCTCGGGCCGATGATCGCCGTCGCGGATGCATCACCACTTTGCTACCTCGTCCTGATCGGTGAGATCGAACTTCTCCCTCAGTGCTTTAGTCAAGTGCTTGTGCCGCAGGCCGTGGTTGCGGAACTGCTGCACGATGATGCTCCAGCGGCCGTTCGAGAGTGGGCCTCAAACCTGCCTGCGTGGGTCTGCGTCAAAGAGAATCCCCTCTCGGCAACCACAGGCATGGAGAAACTTCAAGCTGGCGAGCAAGCCGCAATTCTCCTGGCGAAGTGCATGACGGCAGACGTCATCCTGCTCGACGAAAAGGCAGCGCGACGTGTTGCCGCGGGCCGTGGCCTGCGGGTCACTGGCATCCTCGGTGTTCTGGGTGACGCCGCGACTCTGGGACTGGTTGAACTGGCGCCCGCGATTGATCGCCTGAGGACGACAAGTTTCAGGGCCAGCCCGGCTTTGCTGAAGACAACCCTGGACCGTTTCGGCAGTCGGTAATCCCGGCAGCCTGTTATGCTCAGTGACTATGGATCGAGTCGAGCGCGGATCAGCGAATCAAACCCGCTGTGCCACCTGCGGCCAAGTCACACCGGACTACGATATCGTCAACTACGGTTCCATTGAGGATGGGTACCGGGAGCTCTGCAACCAATGCTTGAATGCCGAGGTCGCCAAGTCGGATGGTCTGGACAAGTTTGAACATGTCCGGTTCGAACCAGTCGAGCTCGCTGACTCCAGGGGTGAAGCCCACGTGTTTCATTTCAGAACTCGTTTGTTCGGCCCGGGTGTCGCGCTTGATGCTTTTGAGCTTCGCGACGGGTATCCCGCTGGATATCAGTTTCAGATAATCGGTGATCCACAGGATGATCTGCTGGTGCTACTTGGGCGACTGATCGAGAAAATCCGCCGCGCCTTGTCCATTAAACACGTGAAGAACGGCGAGCTTGGGCTGCAAATCGCAGATCATCTGGTCGTGCAAGGCAGGATTGAGTCGGACGGTACCCCGGGTGATCGCGCACCGCTCATCGTCGTCGATGGTCGAGAAATCACCTGGAGGGAATTCGGCAACATGGGCTGACCTGTGAGGGCTGGCAGTTCAAGTTGGAGATTCGAGACAAGAGCGAGGAGTTCTGATTGGGGACCAACCACCAGCAAGTGTCCCCTGAAATTGCAGGCTATTGTTTTCAGTGCATTACGCAAAGGGCTGTTAACCATCAGTCGGCGGTGATGTCAGGGGCGAATTGAGCCAAATTCTGTTTGTCCGAAAGTTCAGTCCCCAGTAGTTGACGCCCGCACCGTCCGTCCGCCCGTCCCAGCCTCGCGCAGTATCCCCAATAACGCCAAACAGTTCCGAACGATCCCATTCTCCGCACGGCATCTCGGAGAGACGGTTTGGGTGCCTCGGCACGTTCGCATTCTCTCCTTCCATGCCGACTTCTCCCCGGCACCGGAGAACAACCGCGCGCGGTTAACGCGGTCGACGTCTCGTGCTGCCAATTTCGGAATCTGGGCGTTGGTTGACGGCGTGTGTTTGGCTCGCACCTATTGCGGGCTGGGGACAAAGCCCGGCCCAGGGGCTGATCACCGAGAGCAGGCCCAGTTGGCGGGAACGCTGAAGGTATTCGGGATGATACGTTCGAATGGTCCTCACCGGCAGGCCCGCAGCCCGAATCACCCCCGCAGTAGTGTCCGGCACGCGCCGGGAGAGCGGCGAGATCCTCATGTCGGGGAACTCGTACCAGCGGTAAAGACTCCACATTGCTCCAACGGCCGTGCTTCGCCCGCGAGAACTCCTAGAAGTTTTCGATGGGGTCATCCAGTTCTCCGACCTCCCTTGGGTTGTACATCCAACGCCGCGTCTCTTGCCCGACGATGAGCGATTTCACCCTGGCCGAGTGCCACCGTTCATGCGGACAGACCAAGAGCGGCGGGGATGCTTTCACAGCCAACCGTTTCGGGAGCCTGGCCGATTGTTGGAACTTGATATAACGCGCCTGGAGCTGAGCGGTCAACGGGCACGACGGGCTTGGCAAAGTCAGCATCTTGCATTATTCCAGAATCCGCGATCCGGCGATACGATCCCTTCTCAAAGCGCGGGTGCCTATCGGACGCGCGTTAACGGCGGTCGTCGTCTCGGTTTACACTTTTCGAATTCTCTGCGTATGTTTACAGGGGAGTGTGTCTTGCACGCTCCAGCAGCCACTCGACAGCGGAACGACCGCAAGGCGGACTTTCGTTGTGGTGCAAATCCACAGCGAGGTGAACCGTATTGAGCATTCCAGCCGACGATTTTCGATCCATAGCCCGCATCCTCGCCGCCGCCTACCTCCGACTCCGCGACCAGCGCCGGCGCGAATCTCCCCTTGATAGTCGGCCAACATCGAGCCCTCATGGGCACGAGGTTAACGGCATTGAGAAAGGAGAAACGCGTGGAAACCACGATGCAGATGCAGAAAGAGATTGAGGTGCTGAGCAGGATGACAGTCGGCCAGCTCCGCCAGAAGTACCTGGAAGTGTTCGGCGAGGAGTCCCGATCAAACCACAAGCAGTTCTTGTTTCGGAGGATCGCCTGGCGGATCCAGGCGTTGGCAGAAGGTGGCCTCTCCGAGCGCGCCCGCCGCCGCGCGCTCGAGATCGCGAACGACGCTGACCTACGAATCCGGGCGCCCCGGACCAGGTTTAAACAGGATCCGACGCTGGATCCCAAGCTGAGCGTCACGCGGAAGGTGGCCGGCTACCCCGACTCGAGGCTCCCACCGCACGGATCGTACCTGGAATCGGAACGCGCCGGGCATTGAATCTGATCGAGGGCGCCAACATCACGCTGACGGTCGCGGACGATTCCGGCAACGACCGCGTGAACGTCACCGTCGCGGCTGCAAGCGGCGCGACCACGCACAACCTACTCTCCGCGACGCATCCGGACACCGCGATTGGCGCGCCGGTCCTGGGCGACCTGATCGCGGCGAACGGGACTCCCGCCTGGGCGCGCCTGGCGGGGAACACTACCGCGACCCGGAAGTTCCTGCGGCAGACCCGCACCCGCACGGTGTCCGCTGCTCCGGCGTGGGATACGCTGCTGGCCGGCGACCTCCCGGCGCACACCCACGCCGAATCGGACGTGACCCGTTTGGCGACCGACCTGACGAACCGCCCGGTGAAGGGCGGCGCGTGGGCAATCTCGAAGGCGGCGGTCATCAACTCCTCGGGCCAACTGGACGGCGCGGCTGGAACCGCCACGGACTGCGTCCTGGGGAACGGAACCAGCGCGGCCAAGGCGAACGCCGCCCACACCCACGCTGCCACGGATATCGTCAGTGGCTCCCTCGATAACGCGCGCACATCGGGTACGGCCAGTGCGACGGCCAGCACTCTGGTTCTGCGCGATGGCTCCGCCGGCGCGTCGTTCCGCTATTTGGCGGCGAACAATCAATGGGCATACCTCGACTCCCACTTCCAGTCCTTCGAGTGCGGCGCGTTCCAAACGGTCGGCGGTCCCTTCGAGAACATGGCGAAGTACTCCGAGGACTTTATGCCCGCACGTGGGCGTCACAGACCGCCTTCGTCGGGGCCGGGATGGCGTGCGGCGCGACGGTGATCGCGGCCAAGGACAACACGGAATCACGGCTGCGGATCTACACTAAGGCCCCGGCTCGAACTTCGCGGCCGCGGCCACTCGATCCCGAAAGAACGCTTTCACGCGTTCATGGATCTGATCGCGAATACGGCGGAATGCAGCCAGACGCTCCTGTTCGCTGCCCCGGACGGCGGCGGGATCTTCGAAGCTCCAGTGAATTCTCTCGGAGCCCGCCGGAAACACCGGGCAATTGTCGCGTGCGTTATCGCAAACGGTCACGACGTAGTTGATCGACTGGCCCGAGAACTCGTCGACGGACTTCGAGCGGTGACCGGAAATGTCGATCCCGATCTCTTTCATAACGGCAATCGCCTCGGGCCGTACAGAGCTTGGTTTGGTGCCGGCGCTGAAGACCTCGAAACCCCCGCCGCCTTCAGCTCGAAACAGCCCAGGTCCAGACGCTCGAACGAGCCGGGTTCGTAGACAGCAACGTGATTCCCGGCGTAAGCTACGGCGCCGCCGGACGCCGGGCAGCGGCGCCCCCGCATAGCCCGTCACCGTGACCGCATCTGGCGTCGTACTAATCGGGGTGCCGACCGTTCGGGTTATCAGCGTCCAGCCCATGGTGAACTCCCCGGTGCTGATGTATGGGTTCGAGGTCAGTTCGTAGCTCGTGCCGCCTGGTGCCCCCGGTTCCATAGAGGTACGCCTTGCCCACGTGTCCTTCGAGACCGTCCACCGTCGATTGCACCCGCCCCTGCGCGTCGAAGTTCGCGGTGCTTACGGGCCTGCTCGCGAGGGTGTCGTCCTGCCTCGTGGTCACCGACAAGTTCACGTCGTTATAGGTGATGTCGGTAGCCCGGCCGAGGCTGGCAGACTGTGGCCCGACGTGCGTGGTGCGGCCCGTGTCGTGTGTAGGTGGTCGTGACGTGAGGGGGAATGTCCACGGCTACGCCCCCAGCCGCTCTCGCCACATACGGACGTAGTCGCCGTATGGCGGGACAGTTCTCAACAAAACTGGGTAATTCGTTGCTGTCCCCGGTTCTCCGGTTCCCCAGCGCGGTCAACGTACTCGAAAAACCACCCCGATCAGTAACGGTGTCGCCCATATCCCAAGAATTGTTGAAAGGCAACACCAGAGAATCGCGGCAAGATAAAGCGCACGGAAACACCACCGCTGGGTAGACTCAGAAGCCAGCTTTGATGCTCGGTTTTCGACAATCTTGCCAGCATTCCACATCGCCCAGGCGCAACAAGCTCCGATTATCGAACCAGTGACGATGGCGAGGGTGTAGCCGCCTAAACCAAGACTTGCGAGCTTTGTTGTTTGCAGTGCCCCTGCCACCGCGCTGAAAAAGCACACACTGACTAATAGATTCCAGAGCGTCATGGACTAGCACCCTCCCCTCAGGAACGCTAGTAGCCTTGTGCCTGCCGACGCCGCACTGCCGCCTGCAGCCGCTGTATCCGGCCCTGTTCCCAACCACTTGCCCACGGACCCGCCCGGATAGTTGGGGTTGTACGCGTTTCTTACATCGCGGGCGAGGCTCCAACCGCGACTTGCAGGAGGATAAATACTGTCACCGACTGCTCCTCCAACCGCTCCACCACCGGCAGCGGCTCACGCGACAGAACCTAGATCATAAGCAAGCCCGGCATAGTTCCTATTTGAAATATTGCTGATCGTAGAAGCGAGCGTAAAGCCGCCCCCAACGCCTCCTCCTACCAACAAAACCCCAGTCACCACCGCGGCCGGCGCACCGAGAGCCATGGCTCCCGCAACTAGGCCACCAACGGCCAGTGCCCCGGTGGCACCCACAACGGCACCTCTCGCCGCGCAACCGGTAACATGCTTCCAATTTGTCCCAGGCTTGGATGGATCTGCTTTAGCCGTCACTTCAGCAGTGAAGAGAAGCCCCAAGATGACGAGCACGCTTGGGTCCAGGTCGGCAAACACACGACCGTCGGGGTCCGTAAATCAGCGGATTGTTTCCGACATACAGCTCTACCGGCCGGCCTGGCAAGTCACTTGGTCAACCTCTGCCTCTCAAATAACTCTGCTGAAACGAGTAGCAGCGCAAGTCCTTCACCCGCGTACGAAAGTAGCGATAGGTGGAAGCGCTCCGCGCAGCTTTGGTACAGAACGCGCCCGTGAAAGTTGTCCGGGTAGACCCTCCCCGGTTTCTTGTCGGGAGCCGCCGGCAGAGTATCATAGTACACGTTCCACAAACAGAAGTAACCAACAAACACTGAAACGCAAGCTACCGCTAAACCTGACCGGATTCTCTTCCAAATCACTCTATTGATAGGTGCTGGCATAGGTCCTACTTGCATGCATATCTCCCAACCGGGACGACGGTTGTGGTGCTCCCTCCAACCGAGGCCGAGGCGCCGCCACCCACGCCTAGTGTGATACAGGCGCGTGCTCCCCAAGGCGTCCACCGTCACGTACTGCGTGCCGGGTGCCGCGGCGGTCGTGCCGTATTCCGCCGCCAGATTCCCGAAGGCGTCGTAAACGAACATGCTCGTTCCCGTGTTGTCAATCCTCTGCACTCGGTTCCCAAGCCCATCATAAACATAAACCGTTCGGCCGGAGGCGTACTGGCTCGGGCAACCCGTGGGATCTTGCGTGCAGACCGCTCCTTGCCGGTTCTCGGCGTCGTAGCCGATGGTCTGCGGTACCGGCGCCTTGATGACGTTCCCGTTGTTGTCGTACGACCAGTTGGGGTCCGCAATGCGGTTGTTGCTGTTGAAGGTTCCCGCGTCCCACAAATTTGCGCCCGAGGGGGTTCGCGCCGCGATGGAGCGGTTGCCTCCGTTGTCGTACCCAAACTGCCGGCACCATACGCTGCCGGAATCCGGGCAGGTGGGTGTGAAGGGTGTCCCGCCAGCCGGTGTCAGCTCACCGCTCCTTTCAATGGTTCCATGGGACCCTAACGGCAAACTCAGGGTACACGAGTAAGCTCGCGCCCCCAATTACCCAAAGAAGACCACAGACGCGCCAGAATATCACCGCGATACGGACCGATCTCCGCCTGAAATAGCCAAAAAACGATCCTGCCCCAGCACGACAGTGTATCCGGTGCTCCCACAACTGTGCTGAAGCGGCGGCAATCCATCGTGCTGCAGCCAACAATGCTATCCCGACGACTATGCAAACGAAGCCTTCTATCACATTGAGGTTCAGCATATTCTTATGTTCCCTCCAGAAACGTAAACAAGGCATCTATGGGCATCGTGACGTACCTGTCGCAGCGGTGGTTGTCGTGATGGTGGATCCGCTCAATCCGAGACCCATCGACCATGGTGCCAGACCGCCCATCGCTGAGATCACCCACACGCCTTTGGAGTAAGCAATCGAAATGGAAGCCTTGCCTGGACCAACACCCAGATTGACAGTTCCTGTCCAGAAAGGTCCCCGAAGCTGCTGTGCCGATCCAGCGTTTGTTATAAACGCGCCCGGCCCATAGCCCCCGTATGCACCAACCACAGATGGCGGTTGTTCCTGCGAGGGGGCGGCAGCAACGTGATTCCCGGCGTAAGCGACGGCGCCGCCGGACGCAAAAGCCCCTGCCGAGGGGCGCCAGTCCCCATCGACAAAGAAGCCGGCACCGACGGAGGCTTGTACGCTTGCACCAGTTATCACTGCGCCTGCTTCGGCACTTCCTCCAGCAAGGGCGCCAAATCCGAAACCCGTTCGCGCAGGTCCACAACTCTTCTGGCGGTCGGGAGTCTTCTCCGTGGCATCGACTGTGAACTTGAGGCCTCCTGGGATTTTATAGACAGGTGTATTCGCCACTGCGGACAAGTCCGCGTGTCCTCCTCCGCCGCCCCCAAAGAACCTAGACAAGGCGCCGAACAGCTTGTCCAGACCATAAATCCAGCCGCCGGTGCTGTAAAAGAGGCCGCTCGGGTCCGTGAACGTCATCGGATTGTTCCCCACGTACGCATAGCCGTTCCAACTCTGCGGGTCTGCCGGATTGGCTCCTGCATTCCCTGGATCAGGGCTCGTAAACCGCCCCTGCACCCCGCTGAAGTACCGCGCGTGGAAATAATCCAATCCAGACTCGCCATCCCGCTCCTGGCCCGTGAACCGCTGCCGTGTCGTGCCAGGGGCGTACAGACTGGAAAGGAGGCTGTTAGGGTACCCCGTCACTCCCGCCCGCCACGTTCCCGTATCACCCGTGATTTCATCCCCGTATGGCTGGAAGTCGTGCCGCTCGCTGGCTTGCGTCCCCGTCATCAACAGGCGTGTGCTTCCCAAGGCGTCCACCGTCACGTACTGCGTGCCGGGTGCCGGGGCGGTCGTGCCGTATTCCGCCGCCAGATTCCCGAAGGCGTCGTAAACGAACATGGTCGTTCCCGTGTTGTCAATCCTCTGCACCCGGTTTCCAAGCCCATCATAAACATACACCGTTCGGCCAGTGGCGTACTGGCTCGGGCAACTCGTGGGATCTTGCGTGCAGACCGCCACTTGCCGGTTCTCAGCGTCGTAGCCGATGGTCTGCGGTACCGGCGCCTTGATAATGTTCCCGTTATTGTCGTACGACCAGTTGGGGTCTGCAATGCGGTTGTTGCTGTTGAACGTTCCAGCGTCCCACACGTATGAACCCGAGGGGGTTCGCGCC
>JANYJN010000352.1 GCA_025358475.1 Candidatus Solibacter sp. | reverse complement strand
TTCCACCGCCTCAACAAATACTCCAACAGTTTTACCCTCTTCCTCCGCTATCAGGCCCAGACCGAGCGGCTCTATCGCCGCGCCATCGAGGAATTCAACCGCCTCAAAGCCCTCCGCCACGAATTACCAAACGAACCCGTCATGCTCACCCAACCCGAAGCAAACGAAACCATTAGCACGCCCCAGCCGAACCCCGCGAACCCGGCGAACCCGGTGAACCCGGTGAACCCGGTGAACCCGGCGAACCCCTCGCCCGCCGGGAATATCCCCGGACAACCCCCGCGTTTCCACTCCAACGGCGAACCCCTCTCTCAGCCGGAGTCCACAGGCCCAACCCCTTAAGCCTTTCTTTGCGTCCTGGCGTCTTAGCGAGAAGATCTCCTTCCCCCCCCAAACCCGCAAATGCCGGTATAAATATATTCAATAGCAAACAGCCCTTGCATTTACCAAACCTGTAAGCTAAACTCGAATCTCATTCCTCGATGCTCAGCACGTTCACATCCCGGACCCTTCTCCCCACCGCCTACGGCATCCTTGTAGGCATTATTATCATCCTTGTCATCGTACCCGGCCCCGCTTAGGCCTGTCGGAACTTAGTTCCAAAAGGCCATCAGCGGGGAGAAGTCAAACCGTCTGATGGCCTTTTTTGTTTTCCAACAACTTTTTTTCTGAGGCGAACCTTTATGTCAACCTTGATGAGCGGCGCGAGAATGCTCGCCGAATGCCTGGCCCGCGAGGGCGTCGATTGCATGTTCGGCTACCCCGGCGGCGTCACCCTCCCCTTCTACGACGTCCTCTACGATCACCACATCCGGCACGTCCTCGTCCGCCATGAGGAAAATGCCGCCTTCGCCGCCGAAGGCTACTCCCGCGCCACCGGCAGGGTCGGCGTCTGCTGTGCCACTTCCGGCCCCGGCGCCACTAACCTCATCACCGGTCTCGTCGACGCCTTGATGGATTCCATCCCCATCGTCGCCATCACCGGTCAGGTCACCAGCAAACTCATCGGCAGCGACGCCTTCCAGGAAGCCGATACCTTCGGCATCACGCGCCCCTGCACCAAGCACAACTATCTAGTCAAGAAACTAGAGGACCTCCCGCAGATCATTCACGAGGCCTTCTACATCGCCGCCACCGGACGCCCCGGCCCCGTCCTCGTCGATGTCACTAAGGATGTCCTCCAGGCGCAGGGCCACTACCAGCCCATCGCTTCCATCCACCTTCCCGGCTACAAAGTCTTCACCGAGGGACACACCGGCCAGATCCGCCGCGCCGCCCAACTCATCCAGGAATCCGAGCGCCCCCTCATCTATTCCGGCGGCGGCATCATCGCCTCTAATGCCTCCGCCGAACTCCGCGAGTTCGTCCAGCTCACCGACGCACCCGCCGTCACCACTCTCATGGGTCTCGGCTCCATCCCTTCCGGTCACCCTAACTTCATCTCCATGCCCGGCATGCACGGCAGCTATGCCGCCAATATGGCGCTCTCCAATGCCGATCTCCTCATCGCTCTCGGCGTGCGCTTCGATGACCGCGTCACCGGCCGCCTCGCCGCCTTCGCCCCCCACGCCAAAGTCATCCACGTCGATATCGACCCCGCCGAGGTCGGCAAGATCCGCACTCCCGAAGTGCCTATCGTTGGCGACGTCAAGCGCGTCCTCGTCAAACTCACCAAGCTCCTCGCGGAAACTCCCGCCGAACCCGATGCCAAGCGCAGCGCCGCCCGCCGCGCCTGGTGGCATCAGATCCGCGCCTGGAAAGACGAGCACCCCTACGACACGCCCACCAGCGATACCGAAATCAAACCCCAACACCTTATGGCCGAAATCGACCGCCTCTCCGGCGGCAATGCCATCATCACCAGCGACGTCGGCCAGCACCAGATGTGGGCCGCCCAACTCTGCCGCTTCAACGAACCCCGCCTCTGGATCAATTCCGGCGGCCTCGGCTCTATGGGCTTCGGACTTCCTTCCGCCGTCGGCGCCCAGTTCGCCTGCCCCGATAAGCTCGTCTTTTCTCTCTGCGGCGATGGCGGTTTCCAGATGTCCATCCCCGAACTCGCCACCATCGCCGGCAACGCCCTGCCCATCAAAATCATCGTCATGAACAACGGCCATCTCGGCATGGTCCGCCAGTGGCAGACCCTCTTCTACAACGACCGCCTCAGCGCCGTTCAGCTCGACGCCTTCCCCGACGCCGAAAAGCTCGCCGCCGCCTACGGCTTCAAGGGCCGCACCGTGGATAAGCCCTCGGAACTCGCTGCCGCGCTCGAAGAGGCGGTTAAAGAACCGGGCCCTTACCTGCTCAATGTCAAGGTCACTCCGTTTGAGTGCGTCTACCCCATGGTGCCCGCCGGCGGCGCCCTCGATGAAATGGTGCTCGGCCCGCCCCAGCCCGTGACCGTCCCAGTAGGACAGGCCTCCCGGCCTGTCCCGGGTTCCTAAAGGATTCCTACCATGCTGCAGATCATCTCTTTACTGCTTGAAAACAAGACCGGCGCACTGATGCGCGTTACCGGCCTCCTCGCCCAGCGCGGCTACAACATTGAGAGCCTGACCGTCGCCCGCACGCTTGACCCCGAACTCTCCCGCATGACCATCGTCGTGGACGTCGATTCCCTCCAGCGCGGGCAGGTCATCAAACAGATGAACAAGCTCATCAACGTGCTCCAGGCCAACGACCTCACCGAGGGCCCCACCGTCGTCCGGGAGCTCGTCCTGCTGCGCATTCGCACCCCTCAGGAAAGCCGCACCGCCGTCCTTAAGGAAGCCGAAATCTTCGGCGGGCGCGTGGTCGATTCCAGCGTCGAAGGCTTCGCCATCGAAGTCACCGGCGACCCCGAAAAACTCGGCGAGTTCGTCGACGTCATGAGCGCCTACGGCGAAGTCGAGGTCGCCCGCTCGGGCGCTCTCGCCATCGCCTTGGATGCTAAGAAGCTGCGCCTGCAACCCCCCGTTTCCACCGTTGGGCAGGGCCATGCCATGCCCCTACAAAAATAACTTCGGAGCCATCATGCCAAATCGTTACTACGAAAAAGACGGAAATCTCGCTTACCTCGCCGGCCGCACCGTCGCCATCATAGGCTACGGCAGCCAAGGCCACGCCCACGCCCTCAACCTCCGCGATTCGGGCGTCGATGTCGTCGTCGGCCTCCCCGCCGCCAGCAAGAGCGTCGCCAAGGCGGAAGCCGCCGGCCTCAAGGTCCTCTCCCCCGCTGACGCCGCCAAAGCCGCCAACGTGGTCATGATCCTCGTCCCGGATCACATCCAGGCCGATCTCTACAACACCGAGATCGCCCCTCACATGACCGCCGGCAAGACTCTCATGTTCGCCCACGGCTTCAACATCCACTTCGGCGCCATCACTCCTCCCGCCGATATCGATGTCACCATGGTCGCGCCTAAAGCCCCCGGCCACCGCGTCCGCGAACTCTATACCGAAGGTGCCGGCGTCCCCGCCCTCGTCGCCGTCCACCAGAACTTCACCGGCCAGGCCATGGAACGCGCCCTCGCCTACGCCCTCGCGCTCGGCTGCCTCAAGGCCGGCGTCCTCGATACCAACTTCCGGGAAGAGACCGAAAGCGACCTCTTCGGCGAACAAGCCGTCCTCTGCGGCGGCGCCGCCGAACTCATCCGCGCAGGGTTCCAGACGCTGGTCGAAGCCGGATACGCCCCTGAGATCGCCTACTTCGAGTGCCTCCACGAACTTAAACTCATCGTGGACCTCATCCAGGAAGGCGGCCTAAGCTACATGCGTTACAGCGTCAGCGATACCGCCGAGTACGGCGACTATACCCGCGGCCCGCGCATCATAAACGCTCAGACCCGCGCCGAAATGAAAAAGATCCTGGCCGAAATCCAATCCGGCGAATTCGCCCGTCAATGGATCGCCGAAAATAAAGCCGGCCGCCACAAATTCCTCGCCATGCGCAAAGCCGCCCAAGACGACCAGATCGAAACCGTCGGCAAAAGCCTCCGCGAGATGATGCCGTTCCTCAAAAAGATAAAAGAGGTTGGCGTCCCCGTAGCCTAACGTAAAGTAGGACAGGCCGGGGTACCCTCTGGGTCCGCCTGTCCTGTCCTGTTTCTTGTGACCTCCCATGAAAATCCATACCTTCGACACCACTCTCCGCGATGGCACGCAAGGCGAGTCCATCTCTTTCTCCGTGGACGACAAGCTCGTCATCGCCCAAAAGCTGGATGAGCTGGGTATCGATTACATTGAGGGCGGCTGGCCCGGCAGCAACCCCAAAGACCAGGAGTTCTTCAAGCGCGCCACCAGCCTCACCCTGCACCACGCCCGGCTGACCGCATTCGGAAGCACTCGCTTCGCCAGGAACCCCGTCCATGAGGACCGCAACGTCCGCGCCCTGGTCGATGCCGGTACCCCCGTCGTCTCCATCTTCGGCAAGGCCTGGGACCTCCACGTTAAACGCGCCCTGGGCATCACCAATGACGAAAACCTCGTCCTCATCTCCGAAACCGTCCGCTATATTAAGGACCACGGCAAGGAGCTGGTCTACGATGCCGAGCATTTCTTCGACGGCTACATCGCCAACCCCGATTACGCCCTCCGCACCCTGGAGGCCGCCCATCATGCCGGCGCCGATGTCCTCTGCCTCTGCGATACCAACGGCGGTACCGTTACCCCGCGCCTGGCCGAAATCGTCGCCCAAGTCCGCTCGCGTTTCGATGGCGTCATCGGCATCCACGTCCACAACGATGGCGATCTCGCCGTCGCCAACACCCTGGCCGCTGTCGAAGCTGGCGCCACTCACGTCCAGGGCTGCATGAACGGCTACGGCGAGCGCTGCGGCAATGCCAACCTCGCTAGCGTCATCGCCAATCTCGAACTCAAGCTCCACCACACCACCATCGGCCCCGGGAAACTCCCCGGCCTCGCCGGCGTCTGCCGCTTCATCGCCGAGTTGGCCAACCTCCCGCTGCGCAATGACCAGCCCTTCGTCGGTAAGAGCGCCTTCGCTCACAAGGGCGGCGTGCACGTCAGCGCGGTTCTCAAGGATTCCGCCACCTATGAGCACATCAAACCCGAACTCGTCGGCAACCGCCAGCGCGTCCTCGTCAGCGACCTTTCCGGGCGCGGCAACATCATCTATAAACTTAAGCAGCACGGCCTCGCCGACCGCCTCGAAGAGAACTCCCGCCGTGAACTCCTGGAGCGCATCAAGCAACTGGAGTATGAAGGCTACGAACTCGAAGCCGCCGAGGGCACCTTCGAGTTGCTCGTCCGCGAAGCCCTCCGCCCCGGCTTGCACTTCTTCGACGTCGAAAGCTACGAAGTCTCTACCCGCGCCGCCGCCAACGCCTCCACTTCCACCGCCACCGTCACCGTCAGGGCGCAGGACGATATCCACAGCGCCACCGAATCCGGACACGGCCCCTTCGACGCCCTACACACCTGTCTGCGCAAGTGCCTTTCCAGGCTCTATCCGCAAATCGCCGACGTCCGCCTCACAGATTACAAAGTCCGCGTCCTCGATTCCCACAAAGGCACCGCCGCCAATGTCCGCGTCCTCATCGAATGGAGCGACCACCGCCGCAGTTGGAGCACCGTCGGCGTCAGCGAAAACGTCATCGATGCCAGTTGGAAAGCCCTCGTCGACGCCATTCGCCTGGAACTGATGCGTCTCACCGAAAAAGACGACACCATCGAAAAGGCTGTTGAAGACTACTGCTGGGGCGTCTGAGGCATGGCACCCGGCCGCCAGTGCCATCCGCCAGCACCATCCGCCAGTAGGATCGGAGAGTGACCGGGGGCGATCGTTCCGCTGGTGCTCTTCGCCATCCCGCGCATGAGCACGGAGCCAGTTGCACCCTCTCGTGCTCGCTGGCAGCTAAACTTAGCTGCATATGAAACGCCAGCGCGCCGTTTTTTGGGTGCTCAAAGGGGCTGCCGCCCTGGCCGCAACCATGGTCACGGCTTTCTTACTCTTCGCATGGCTCGGCCATCCCAAGTTTTCCACGGACAATATCTTTATCCGCCCCGCGGGGAAGGGCGTTTTCAAGATGACAGACATCCCGCGCGGACGGGCGCACACGCCGCAAGAGATTGACCAATTCGCCGGGAAGCTCCTTGCCGAAATGACACTCACCGAGAAGGTCCATCAGATGTCCGGCGACACTGGGTTGTGGGAATTGGCGAAGCTCGTGACAGTCGAAAAATTGAAATACAATGACAGCCCGATCCTGGCCGGCCGTAACCCCCGGCTCGGAATCCCTCCGGTAGCCTTTTCGGACGGGCCGCGGGGAGTCGTCCTGCATCACTCCACCTGCTTCCCGGTGGCCATGGCGCGGGGTGCAAGCTGGGATCTGGATCTGGAACGCCGCGTAGGCGACGCCATGGGCCAGGAGATTCGCGCGCAGGGCGGCAACTTTTACGGCGGCCTCTGCATGAACCTGCTCCGCCACCCGGGCTGGGGCCGCGCTCAGGAAACCTTCGGCGAAGACCCTTACCTTCTGGGCGAAATGGCGGTGGCCACGCTCCAAGGCGTGCAGCGCCACAACGTGATGGCTTGCGCCAAGCACTACGCCATGAACTCCATCGAAATGCTGCGCACCAAACTGAACGTCAACACCGGCGAGCGAACTCTGCGCGAAGTCTACCTGCCCCATTTCAAACGCGCCGTGGATGGCGGCGTGGCGGCCGTGATGTCCTCTTACAACCGGGTGCGTGGCGACTACGCCGGAGAAAACGCCTACCTGCTGCGCACGGTTCTGAAGGAGGAGTGGGGCTTTCAAGGCTTCGTGATGTCAGATTTCTTCGCCGGCATTTACGACGGCAACAAAGCCGCCAAAGCGGGCCTAGACCTGGAGATGCCGGCCGCCATCAGCTACGGGAAGGCGCTGATCGCGGCGGTGGAGAGAGGCGCGGTTCCGCTTGCATTCATCGACGATTCGGTGCTTCGTCTCCTGCGGCGCAAGATCGAATATTCCACGCGCCCCGACGTGATGCGCTACGACGCCTCTCTGGTCGCATCCAAGCCGCACATCGAACTGGCTCGGGAAGCCGCGGAGAAGAGCATGGTGCTGCTCAAAAACGAGGGCAACCTACTCCCGCTCGACAAATCCCGCGTCAGGACACTGGCCGTCATTGGCCGCTTGGCCGACATGGAAAATACCGGTGACCACGGGTCCAGCCGTGTCTACCCCCCTTACGTGGTCACGCCATTGCAGGGCCTCCGGCGTTACCTCGGCGCCAACACGCAAGTCAGCTATGAGCCAGGCGCCGATTTGGGGCGCGCGCGGCACCTGGCCAGAACCGCCGACGCGGTCCTCATCGTGGCGGGCTATGATTTCCGCGACGAAGGCGAGTACATTCCCGAATTCCCTAATCCCGCCGACCGTGGCGGCGACCGCAAGAATCTGCACTTAAGACCGGAAGACGTGAAGCTGATTCAGGACGTTGCCCCTGACAACGCAAGGACTATTGTCGTCCTGGTGGGCGGCGGTGCCATGCTGATGGAAGAGTGGAAGGACAAGGTCAACTCCATTCTCATGGCTTGGTACTCGGGAATGGAGGGTGGCACGGCTCTGGCGCGGATCCTCTTTGGCGAGATCAACCCCAGTGGCAAACTTACGGTGACGCTGGCTAAAGATCCGTCACAACTCCCGCCCTTCGATCCCCCTTATCAGGGCTCGGTTGAATACGGCTACTACCATGGCTATACGCTGGCGGAGAAGAAGGGCTATGAACCGTCTTTCCCGTTTGGTTATGGCTTGAGCTACACCTCATTCCAGTACTCCAATCTTAAACTGGCCACCACGCAAATGGCGCCGGACGGAGAGTTGGCCGTATCCGTGGATGTGGCTGACACCGGTTCGCGTAGCGGCGAAGAAGTCGTGCAGCTCTATGTGGGTTTCCCGAACGCCAAGGTGGATCGGCCGGTCAAGCTCTTGCGCGGTTTTGCCAGAGTTGCCCTCTCGCCGGGCCAGAAGAAGACGGTCGCGTTCACGGTACACGCGCGCGACCTTGCCTATTATGATCCGGAAACTTCAACTTGGCGCGTCGAACCGGTGGAGCACCAGGTTCTGGCCGGTGGCTCATCGCGCGCCGCGGACTTGCTACAAGGCAGCTTCCGAATTACGGCACCGCCTCACTCGGGTTCAGGGGAGGCCCAGCCGCTGGTAGCCGCGAAATGAACTTCTCCTTACCCCCCGTACCCAGCCGGCGCCAGCAGGGTGAGCGCGTCCGGCACAATCCGGATCTCCGCGGGCAGCGTCCCGCCAATCTCGCCATCGATCTGCACGTAGGCCCGCTTGCCGTCCGCCGCCGAGATGGTCACCTGGTCCGCCCGCACCACCGTCACCCCGCTCATCCCGCTCAGGCGGTTGAGCACCATCCCGGCAAAGTACTTCACGTAGCTTGTCGCGGTGCCGCCTTCGAACAGGATTACTTCGAATCTGTCATGCAGCAGCGTCACGCTGCGCGCGATCTCGAAATCGCCCCCGTAATTCCGCACTTTGCTCAACAGCGCGAAAGAGCACTTCCTCTTCTCGCCCGCAATCTCCACGTCGAACTCGGCCAACCGCTTGCCCAGCAAGCTCCAACCCGCCACCCAATAGGCGAACTTACCCGTCCTCGCCTTCAGCGTCGCATTCACCCGGTGAACCACGTGCGCATCCAGACCGACGCCCGCCATCAAGAGAAAGTGCCGCGACACCGCGCCGCCATCGCAGGTCAAGTGTCCCACCGAAATCCTCTTGGGCACCAGGTCGCCCAGCCGTCGCGCCACTTTCTCCAGATTGCCGCCCAATTTCATCTCCGTGGCCAGCACGTTCGCCGTGCCCGCCGGCAAGATCCCGAGCGGCACCTCGCTTGCGATCATGCCCTCCGCCACTTCGTTGATGGTCCCGTCGCCGCCCGCCACCACGATCAGGTCCGCGCCCTCCGTCACGTGCGCGCGCGCCAGTGCGCCCGCCATGTT
>JANYJN010000335.1 GCA_025358475.1 Candidatus Solibacter sp. | reverse complement strand
CCGCCCCGCCGATGCCGGCAAGTACCGCCAGTTCCTGCGCGTGGAAGAGGGCGTCTATGAGAACGGCGTCTTCAAGTTCCTGCGCATCTGGAATGGCGACGAGACCGATTGGGGCCTGAACTTCCGCGCCGAGTCCCTGGTGCTGCGCGTGTCGCTGGCGACGTATTGAGGTTCGCGGAGATAGAAGAGGTCGTTTCCCCGCAGAGACGCAGAGACGCAGAGTTAAGCGCAGAGAACGCGAAGGAGGGCGAACGACGGCGAACGACGGAGACATATTGTTCGGCCCCTTACCTCCGTCTTGGTCCTCTCTGCGCTTGTCTCTGCGTCTCTGCGTCTCCGCGGGGAATACGCGTTACCGTATTGTTGCGACTGCCCCGCGTTGGGAGCGACGTGTTATCGTGCGGGGGGAGTAAAAAGTGAAGACACACAGCATCTTGTGCACCGCCGCGCTGTTGCTGGCCGTTGCGCCGGGCTACGCGCAAGCGCCTCGGGAACGGCGGCTCTTCGATAACGGGTGGCGGTTTCATTTGGGCGATGTCGCCGAGGGCCAATTGCCGGCCCTCGCCGATAAGGATTGGCGCTTGGTGGACCTGCCGCACGATTGGTCCATCGAAGGCCCCTACAGCGCGAAAAACGCCGCCGGGACGGCTTTTCTGCCGGCTGGAATCGCCTGGTACCGGAAGACTTTCCAACTCCCGGTCTCAATGCGTGGGCGGAAAATTTCCATCCGCTTCGATGGCGTATATCGCGACAGCACCGTCTGGCTCAACGGCGTGCCGCTTGGCTCCCGGCCTTACGGCTATACCACTTTTGAGTACGACCTGACGCCGCACCTCCGTCTGGGCGCGTCTGCGAACGTGCTGGCGGTGCGCGTGGACCACAGCGTGGTGGCCGACTCGCGCTGGTATCCCGGGTCCGGCATTTATCGCCACGTCTGGCTCAACGTAACCGGACCGGTGCATATCGCGCCCTGGGGAACGTATGTGACCACGCCCGTTGCCGGCGAGGCGGAGGCGCTGGTATCCATCGAGACGCGGCTGCTGAACGAAACGCAGGCCGAAGCCCGGGCCACGCTGGTGACATCCGTCTTGAACGAGAAGGCAGAGGAGGTCGCCAGCGTGAAATCGGAAGAACCGGTCACGGCCGGCGCCGACCGCACCTTCGCCCAGCAACTTACCGTTCCCCACCCCAGCCTATGGTCGCCCGGGCAGGCTAGTTTGTACACGGCGGTCAGCCGCGTCTATCTCGATGGGAAAGTGGTCGATGAGCAGCGCACGCCGTTCGGTATTCGCAGCTTCTACTTCAGCCCGGACAAGGGGCTTGTCCTGAATGGGCGGCCCATCAAAATGAAGGGGGTCTGCATTCATCACGACCTGGGCGCACTGGGTGCGGCCTTCTTCGAGGAGGCGCTGGAGCGCCGTCTCAAGCGCCTGCAGGAGATCGGCGTCAACGCCATCCGCTGCTCCCATAACCCGATGGCGCCCGAGTTTTACGACCTCTGCGACCGCCTGGGTCTGCTGGTGATGGACGAGGCGTTCGACGAGTGGATCGGCGGCAAGCGCAAGTGGGCGGTAGGCCGGAACAGTGGGGCCGTGGCGCGCCGCGGGTACAACGAGGCTTTCGAAACCTGGGGCGTTCGCGACGCTCAGGATATGGTGTTGCGGGATCGCAACCATCCTTCCATCGTCATGTGGAGCATCGGCAACGAGATCGACTACCCCACCGACCCCTTCGTTCACCCGCGCGGCAGGCATGACAACTCAATTCCGCCGGACGCCCCGGGCAAGTCCGATACCCTCTCCGCCGATCTGATGCCGGCCATCGCGCGCCGGCTGATCGCGGCCGTCAAGCAGCTCGACGGCACGCGCCCCGTCACCATGGCCCTGGCCGATATCGACGCCTCTAACGCGACCGGCGTGGCGAACCTGCTGGACGTGGTCGGCTACAATTACCTGGAACAGCACTACGAGCGGGACCACAAGGCGTATCCCAACCGGGTGATCTACGGCAGCGAGAACAGCCGCAGCCTGGATGCCTGGCGGCCGGTTGCCGTTAACGATTTTGTCGGCGGCCAGTTCCTGTGGACGGGTATCAATTATCTGGGCGAGGCCGAACGCTATCCCACCCATGGGTCCAACGCGGGGCTGCTGGATCTGGAGGGATTCGGGAAGCCCGACGCCTGGTTCCGCCAGGCCCTGTGGAGCGGCAAACCCATGGTCTACGCCGCGGCTTGGGGCGCGGGCTCCGATGAAACCGACGCCGCGCGCGTGGCCGGGTGGCCGAAGAATTTGGGCCGCAATCCGCTGGTGGAGCGCTGGGGCTGGACCGGGGACCCGCGAAAGAACATCCCCGTCGAGATCTACACCAACTGCGACTCCGTGGAGTTGTTGTTGAATGGCCGCTCCCTGGGGGAGAAGCCGATCGCCGACCGTCTCTTGCCGGCCCTGCTGTGGGCCGTGCCGAATGAAGCCGGCACGCTGGAAGTGGTCGGCAAGAAAGCTGGCGTCGCCGCCGCGCGCTTCCAGTTGAAGACCATCGGCCAGCCCGAAAGGCTTGAACTGAGTCCCGATTTGAAGGCTCTCAAGAACGACGGACGGCAGGTATCCACCATGGAGGTGCATGTGGTGGACCGAAACGGCAACCGGGTGCCGGACGCCGCCCAGACGGTCACTTTCGAGGTGGCGGGCGCCGGACGTTTGATCGCGGCGGGCAACGCGGATCTCACCGACGGTAGTCCGGCCACCGCGAGCCAGGCGAAGTTATACCAGGGCAGGGCAGTGGCGGTGGTGCGCTCGGGTGCGGGGTCCGGCAAGGTGACGGTCCGCGCCACGGCGCCGGGGTTGGCGGCGGCGGAGGTGGTTCTCAGCGTGGCGCCCTGAGGGGCTCCATGCCGACCCGCCTAAGCGTCGTGGTCCCGGCTATTTCCAGCCTTCGTCCACAACCTCGATGGCATCCACCATGGCGTATTGCCGGCGCGGGACGAAACTAAAAATGAGCTTGCCCTGTGCGCTTGGCTCCAGGCCTTTAAACGTCTTGTCGAGAGCCCGAAGGCTGCCCGCTTCTTTGAAGACATCGAAGTTGCCCAGCAGGATGCGGCCGTTGAAAGAGATGTCGAACCGGCGTTCGCCGGCGCCCCCGCCGGCTGGACGCTCCAGGCCAAACCAGCTCTCGCAGAATTTCATGGTCACCGTGTAGTGGCTGTCCTGCGCCACCGGAATGGTATACGAGAAATTCCCGAACCTCTCGTTCTGGTACAAC
>JANYJN010000284.1 GCA_025358475.1 Candidatus Solibacter sp. | reverse complement strand
CCTGGATGTGGTACCGCGAACATATCGGGCACAACCGCTGCCCCATCGTGGACACCTGGTGGCAGACCGAAACCGGAATGATGATGATCGCGCCGCTGCCGGGAGCGACGCCGACCAAGCCGGGTTCCGCCACGCGCGGCTTGCCGGGCGTGATCGCCGACGTGGTCACGCGGGAGGGCGAGCCAGTGCCGCCCGGCGGCGGAGGGTTCCTGGTGTTGAAGCGCCCGTGGCCCGCCATGCTGCGAACTATCTATGGCGACCCCAAGCGGTATGAGGACCAGTACTGGTCGCAGATTCCCGGTATGTACTTCACCGGCGACGGAGCCCGCAAAGACAAGGACGGCTATTTCTGGATCATGGGCCGAATCGACGACGTGATCAACGTATCCGGCCACCGCCTCAGCACGATGGAGGTGGAGAGCGCCCTGGTGGCTCACCCCAAGGTGGCCGAGGCGGCAGTGGTGGCCAGGCTGGACGATATCAAGGGCCAGGCGATTGCCGCGTTCGTCACCTTGAAATCCGGCCACGCACCCAGCCCGGAACTGAAGGAGGAGTTGCGCTTGTGGGTGGCTAAGGAGATCGGTTCCCTGGCGAAGCCCGACGACATACGCTTCAGCGATGCCCTGCCGAAGACTCGCAGTGGGAAGATCATGCGGCGGCTGCTGAAGGAAATCGCCGCCGGAGGAGCGGTCAAGGGCGATACCACCACGTTGGAGGATCTCTCGGTGATCGCCAGACTCAGCCAGCAGGAAGAGTAGGACAGGGGTGCACGACACAGAACTCAATCAACGCTGACAGTAGCTTCTACGCTAGGATTCTCTCGATTGGCCGGTATTCACGTGGATCTCTCACTTTCTAGTCGCACCCGTAGGGTTGGGCTGGTGGCCTGAAGGCCGGCCGGGTTTTCAGGAGTTAGTGAACCCGGCCGATGAGCGTATATGAGTGAGTCATATCGCAGCCAAACTGCCGGCATGGAGGTTCGTGCTGGCGACCACGATGATCGCCGGCTGGAGTCTGCCGGCCCAGGACGCAGCGGGATGGCGTTCCTGGGGCGCGGCGGACGGGCTTCCCGAGTCGTTCGTGAACTCGGTTGCGGCGGATCGGGCGGGCACGCTGTGGTCTATTCATGGCACCTCCGGGATGAGCCGGATGGACGGGTATTCGGTGGACACGAAGATCCGGGCGCTGCGTTTCCCGAGGGCGTTGCTCTGGATGCCGGACGGAGTGTGGACGCTGGATGTAGGGGGACTGCAGCGGCTGCGCGGGCACGATTGGGAATTCCACCCGGTGAAGGACCTTGCGGGGATTGATCCGGTCTCCCCGACCCCGCTCAGGGCGTTCGGCGCGGCGCAATTGCTTATTGTAGCCAGTGACTGGTTGGCGGTGTACGACCCGGTCGCGCGCCAGTCCACCAGGGTACTCAATGTTGCGCAGACAGGCCTGGGCGGTTTCAGCGACGCTGTGGTTGTGAATGGCAGGGTCCTGGTAAGCGGACGCAACGGAGTCGCCTTGTGCACGGCGGGAGGAAGCCCGATGCGCTTCCGCTGCCAGGAGTACGGCACACCGCAACTCGGTCTGAAGCTCTTTCACGATCCGCGGGATGATGGCGCGGGAGGATTTCTGGTGGCCGGCGCCTCGCCGGACACGGGCGACGAGCGCCTGATTGGCTTCGACGGCAAGTCCTGGCGAACGGTCTGGCAGGGCGGACGGGCCACGTTGCGCGGTTGGCCCGCCGGAGACGGCACCTTCTGGGTTCAGAAAGGCGACGATTTCTTTCGGCTGGGGCAGGGCCGTCTGGAGCCGGTTCCCCGGCAGGGCGCCTTACTGGGAACCCGCGCCTGGGTAACGGTGTCTCCGGAAGCGCCAGGCGTCCTGTTGGTGGGAACCTCGCAAGGGTTGGCGCGGTATTCGCCGCCATTGTGGCAGACGCCGCGCACACTGGCGGGCATAGACTCGACGCCGATCGCGGCCATTGAGGACCACAAGGGGCGGCTTTGGCTGTGTTACACGGACCGGTTGGTGAGCGTCGAGAGCGGGAAGATACGCCAATATACGATCCCCAAAGAAGCTACACTTAGCGACACGCGCCGCCCGGTTCTGCTTGGCGAC
>JANYJN010000246.1 GCA_025358475.1 Candidatus Solibacter sp. | reverse complement strand
CCAGCTTTCCAAGCACGCGAAACTGGCCGAGCACCTGCGCTTCGCGGGCTTGGAAGAAACCTTCATCATGGACATGGGAGACGTGCTGGAGTTCGACAATCACGGCGCGCGCAAGGCCGGCAAAGTCACCGTGGGGCACGTGTGCATCGATTCGGGTTCGGTGGAGGACGTGGTGCAGGAGATGGTGATCCGCGACCGGCGCCTGCTGTCGGAAGACGGCATCGTGCTGCCCATCATTGCCATCAACCGCAATACCGGGCGGATCGAGAGCCCGCCGGAGATCGTGATGCGCGGGTTCCAGATGGGCGACGACGGAGGGGCGTTCCTGGAGGCGGCGCGGCAACTGGTTGTCAAGACGCTGGAAGGATCGAACCAGGAGGAGAAGACCGATTGGGGAGTCATGAAGGAGAAGATCCGCGCGGACCTGAAACGCTACATCGTCAAGCAAACGTCCAAGCGGCCGCTGATCATGCCGGTGATACTGGAAGTCTGACAGTGGGACAGGCATCCCGCCCTGTCCAGGCTGAAGTCCCCGCCGCGTACCTGGAGGACGCCTCCGGGTTGAAGGGCGGGCACGCGGAGCGGGTGATCGTGCCGTTGGACGACGCGGAAGTGGCCGCCGCTCTGCGCGAGGCCTCGGCGGCGGGGATTGCGGTCACGGTGTCGGGCGCGGGCACGGGCGTGGCGGGCGGCCGCGTGCCGTTCGGCGGCTGGGTGCTCTCGCTTGAGAAGTTCACGCGCCTCGACGTGCACCCCGGGTATGCCGTGGCCGGCGCCGGCGTGCTGCTGCGCGATGTGCACGCGGCGGCGCTCGGCTCCGGACAATTCTATCCGCCCGATCCCACCGAGACCGGGGCTTCCATCGGCGGCAACGTCGCCTGCAACGCCAGCGGGTCGCGGAGCTTCCGGTATGGCGCCACCGGCGCCTGGGTGGAGCGCCTGCGCGTGGTGCTGGCGGACGGGCGCATCCTGGACATCGGACGCGGCGAGCCAATCGATTTCGATCCGGGCTCGGTCCCCCTCCCGGCGGTTACCAAGAATACCGCGGGCTTACTGTTGCGCCCGGGCATGGACTGGGTGGATCTGTTCATCGGTTCGGAGGGCACGCTGGGAGTGATCACCGAAGCCACGCTGCGGCTGCTTCCGGCGCCCAAGGCAGTGCTGGCGGGCCTGGTATTTTTCCCCAGCGACGATGAGGCCGTGACCGCCGTGGAACAATGGCGCGCCACCGTGCCGGCGCGCATGCTGGAATATTTCGACCAGGCATCGCTCGGCCTGCTGCGGACCCGCTTCCCGGAGATTCCCGCGGCGGCGCGCGCCGCCATCCTGTTCGATCAGGAGATGGGGTCGGACGACGATCCCCAGATCGACCTGTGGCTGGAGCGCCTGGAGGGCACCGGCGCCCTGGTAGACGACTCCTGGTTTGCCACCTCAGCCAATGATCGGGAACGCTTCCGGCGCTTCCGCCACACGCTGCCCGAACTGGTCAACGATGCGGTACGGCGCTCTGGCGCCATGAAGATGAATACCGATTTCGCCGTGCCCCTGGCGCGCAATCGCGAGATGCTGGCCTACTACCGCCAGCGCCTGGAAGAGGAGTTCCCGGGACGCTACGTGATCTTCGGACATATTGGCGACGCGCACGTCCACGTTAACCTGTTCAGCGACCCGGCGAACCCGCAACAGGCGGCGGCGCTGCTGGCCGAATTCGCGCGGCGGGCGGTGGAGATGGGCGGCACGGTAGCGGCCGAGCACGGGGTTGGAAAGCGCAAGGCCCACCTGCTCGAACTGCAATACGCGCCCGAACACCTGGAGGCCATGCGCGCCGTCAAGCGGCGCATGGACCCCGCCGGCATCCTGGGCCGCGGCACCATGGTAGCGTAGCCGCGAAAGAGGGCGAACCATCACCACCACCATCATGTCGAGGCAGCCTTTCGACGTTTCGGCTGGCCCTTCCGCCAACTCTTTGACCAGTAGGGTTCCAACCGCTGGATTCGGTGTTACGGCTGGCCCTTCCGCCAACTCTTTGACCAGTAGCGCCCCGACCGCTGGATGCGGTGTTACGGCTGGCCCTTCCGCCAACTCTTTGACCAGTAGCGCCCCGAGCGTGCGGGAAGTGTGCGCCCAACAGCACAACTTCAGACGGTCGGAGACGGAGCGCGAGCTATACGCTGAGTCAACTCCTGGGGGCATGCCAGACCCATGGAACCCAGAGCGCGGCAACCGGATTACCGGAGCCTAAGCTAATTGGAGCGACGCCGCTTTCGTCTGTCAATCGACGAAAAGGGCGTCCCGATACGTTGATGAAATTCTGAAATGGCGCCCTACGCTACCATACGCTTATGCTCTCATGGCTGGTGGTCGGTGTCGGCGATATTACGCGTAAGCGGGTGCTGCCGGCGATTCTGGCGGAACCGCGCAGCCGCCTGGCTGGAATTGTGACCCGCGACCCGGCGAAGGCTGAGCCGTACGGCGTGAAGTCGTGGAGCTATCTCGATACCGCCCTGGAGGAGAGCGACGCCACAGCGGTGTATATCGCGACGCCCGTATTTCTGCACGCTCCGCAGACCATCGCGGCGTTGCGCGCTGGGCGCCACGTACTGTGCGAAAAGCCCATGGCCTTGAACTATGCCGAGGCGCTCGCCATGCAGCGGGAATCCGAAGACACGCGGCGCACCCTCGGCATCGCCTATTACCGGCGCATGTACCCCAAGGTGGACCGCGCGCGCGAGTTGATTGAGGCGGGCGTCATCGGCCGTCCGGTCTTTGCCGAAGCCACCTCGCACGATTGGTTCAACCCGCTCGGCACCTCGCGCGCCTGGCTAGCCGACCCGGAGCAGTCCGGCGGCGGGCCGCTGCGCGACACCGGGTCGCACCGCATCGATCTGATGAACTACCTGTTCGGCAAGCCCATAAATGCCATCGGGCACATGACTACGCTGGTGCAGCCGCTCGAAGTGGAGGACAACGCCACGGTGATGATCGAGTACGAAGGCGGCGTGCGCGGTGTAGTGGATGTGCGCTGGCACTCGCGGGTGGTGCGCGATGAATTCCGCGTGCGCGGCACCGGGGGAGAGATCGACTTGTCCCCGTTAAACGGTCCGGAACTGGTGCATCCCGGCGGTGTCGAGCGCATAGCCGCCCCCGGGAACCTGCACTATCCGTGTGTCGAGGACTTCGTCAATGCCATCGTACGCGGCATCCTTCCGAGATCCTATGGAGAGAGCGCGCTGGCCGCCGAATGGGTGATGGAGCAGGTCGCGCCGTAGTGGATCCTTAGATGCTCAGGCTGGCAGGGGTTACCCTTTGGGTCGCGCGCAGCTTGACAAACGGCAGGCCGCGAACGGGACAGCGCGGAGAGCCCGAAGGGCGACAGATAGTAGCCCGAGGCGCCGGCCGTGGGTAGCACGCGGGCGGCGTTTGCCAGCTCCGGAACGGGGCGAAAGGCAGGACCGGCTGGCTGGTTCTTCCGCCCCGTCCCGGGGCTGAGGCGGGTGCGTCGTTCTCCCAGTGCTGGCGCACTGGGCTACTATCTTGCGCCCTACGGGCTGGCACCTTCCGCGAACCGCGCCCACGTGCAGCACCAGGGCGCACTGGGCCACTATCTTGCGCTTTACAGGCTAGGCTCTTCCGCGAACGCGCCCACGTGCAGCACCAGGACGCACTGGGCTACTATCTTGCGCCCTACGGGCTGGGCCCTTCTGCGAACCGCGCCCACGTGCAGCACCAGGGCGCACTGGGCCACTATGTTGCGCCCTACGGGCTGGCCCCTTCCGCGAACGCGCCCACGTGCAGCACCAGGGCGCACTGGGCCACTATCTTGCGCTTTACAGGCTGGGCCGCATGAAATTCGCTGCGCCAAGAAGGGAGCACTTACGCCACTACTTCACGATGGTGTAGTGCAACGCGAAGTACGAAAGCCACGCGATAATGGCGGCGGCCGGGATGGTCAGCACCCAGGCCCACACGATGTTGGTGGCGATGCCCCAACGGACGGCTTTCATGCGTTGAATACTGCCCACGCCAGCGATGGCGCCGGCGATGGCGTGCGTGGTGGAGACCGGCGTTCCCATATAAGTGGAAAGCAGGACGCTGGCCGCGGCGCCGGTTTCGGCGCAGAATCCGCTGCGCGGTTTGAG
>JANYJN010000268.1 GCA_025358475.1 Candidatus Solibacter sp. | reverse complement strand
CGCGAAACGCCTGGTTGCGGCAAAGATCCGACGACGCCAGCAGTTGGGCGCCAGGCGGCAGGTCAAAGGTCTCGCCGTGCCAGTGGAAAACCGTTTCCTGGGAGAGCCCGCCGAAAAGCCGATCATCCCCCGCGGCTGGGGTGAATTGCAGGCCGTACCAGCCAATCTCCTTTTTGGGATTCCGCCGCACGGTGGCCCCCAGCGCACGGGCGATCAACTGCGCCCCCAGGCAGATGCCGAGGATGGGCTGGCGCCGCGCCATCGCTTGCCGGATGAACTCCATCTCATGGCGCAGGACGGGGAGATCGTCGTTGACCGACATGGGGCCGCCCATGAAGATCAGCGCGTCATACCGCCCGGCATCCGGCGTCGCAGAGCCTGGTTGGTAGAGATCGGCGTATTCCACTTCGATGTGGCGCAACCGGAGTGCCGGCTCGATCAGGCCCAAGCCTTCGAAGGGTACGTGGCGGAAGGCCAGCACGCGCATAAACGTTAATTTGCCGCCATCTGGAAGTGGCTCAGGCCCTCGGCGTACTTGGAGATGCCTCGATAGAGCGACTCGGCCAGCTTCTGGCGGTAATCTGGCTTCTTCAACAAAGTCTCTTCGCGCGAGTTACTCAGAAAGCCGATTTCGGCCAGCACACTGGGCATGTTGGCGCCGATCAGCACCACAAACGGGGCCTTCTTGACGCCGCGGTTCTTCTGCCCGGGCAGGTTGCGCGAAGAGAAGGAAAAAAGAGCGGCCTGGATGCGGCCGGCAAATTCGCGGGATTCGTCCAGTTTTTCGTGTAGCGTGATCTTCTGAATAATGTCCTGCAATTCGAAAATCGATTTCTGCGAGCTCGAGTTCTCGCGCGCCGCGACATCCAGGGCATCCTTCGAATCGGTGAAGTTCAAGTAAAACGTCTCCATACCGGCGATGCGCGGAATGGGCGACGAGTTGGCATGGATCGAAAGAAACAAGTCGGCCTTCTTCTGGTTGGCAATCGCGGTGCGTCCCTCTAGCGGGATGAACGTGTCGTCGGAGCGGGTGTAAATCACCTCCGCGTTCATACGATCTTCGATTAACTTGCCCAGGCGCTGGGCGACGTCGAGCACGAGGTCCTTTTCGATCAAACCGCGGGGGCTCTGGGTACCCTGATCGTGCCCGCCGTGACCGGCGTCGATCACGATGCGCCCTATCTTGAGACCCAGCACGCGGGTCAGCGAGTTGCCTCCCGTGGAGGTGCGCCTGGCCGCCTTGCTGAACTCGCCAAGCAAGGGGGTGGTGGGCACCGGAGGCTCGGCCTTGAGATAGGGCTGCGGAGCGACGGCGCGCGCCTCCGTAAAGGCATCGTAGGGGTGAGCCGGCAGCTTTTCGGCTTGTGCGGGTTTGGATTCGGCCAGTGCGGGCGCGGATTTGGACGGCGCCGATTTGCCTTTGGCCGGCTGAGCTGTCCACGGTTTGAAGGGCGGCGGATCAGCTTCGGCTTTACGGGCCGGCGTTTCCGCCCTGGGTCGCAGCGCCGGCAGGTCCAGCTCCACCGCCGGCTTGACAAGCGGCGCATTGGGTTTGAAGATCTCCGCACTGATGGCCGGCGGCAGCTTCGCCGCAGGCAGCATGAGCTGGGTCGGAATCGGCGGCCCGGTCCCCGCGCGCAGTTCGACGATCAGCCGGTTGGGATTAGAAAGCTGCGACGTAGTCACTTCCACGGGACCGGCGAGATCCAGCACGATGCGCGTAGTGCCGGGAGTGGTTTCCGCCACGCGCACACGCTGCACCAGCTTATCGCCGATATCCTTGGACCACGTCCGCTTGGAGTCGATGCGCGGCCGGGCGCCTACGATATCGAAGTAAACGCGCTCGGGATTGTGCAGCCGGTCGCTCCGGGCGTGAAACTGGCCGGACACTTCAACCGCGATGCGCGTCACCTCGGTGAGCGACCAACTGCGGATGGCGGTGACTGAATGCAGGGCCGCGCGCTCGTTTTGCGCAAACAACATTGTGGCTGAAATTGCGAGCGCGGCGAGCGGCTTCATAGCATGGCGATTATCTCGAGACGTAGCGCACGGAACCGTCCGCCTGGACTATTTCCACGACGTGGGCGGGACCGGCTTCGGCGGCCTCGATGGCTGGGAGCGGCGCGGCAGCCGCCACAGTTTTGGCGGCGGCCTTCCTGGCTAACTCCAGTTGCCGCCTCACAAGGATCACGTAATTCTGGGTTTCGGCGAACGGCGGCACCCCGCCGTAGCGCGCTACCGCGCCTTCGCCGGCATTGTAAGCCGCCAGCGCCAGCGGGTAATCGCCGTTGTAGAGGTCCAACAGATAGCGCAGATATTTGGCCCCGCCCTGGATGTTCTCGACCGCGTTGAAGGCGTCGCCGACACCGAAACGCCTGGCCGTGGCGGGAATCAATTGCATCAGTCCCAACGCACCCTTGCTCGAAACGGCGTGCGCGTTGTAGTTGCTCTCCACTTTGATGACGGAATGGATCAACTGCGGCGGCAGCGCATGCTCGGCCGCAATGCGGCGAACGGTTTCGTCAATTCCGGAGGGCGGCGCGACGGGCTCCGGGCCGGGTGAGGCGGCACCCGCCACGCGTAAAGGCACGGCGGCTTCGGCGACTCTCACTTCCATGACGGGCTTGCGGCTAACCACTACGCTTCTCACCAATTTCCCGGTTCGCAGATCTGGACGTACCATGCTGGTGACCCGTTGCGGAACACCCAGCCCGGCGCCAGGCAGCACGCCGGCGGCGAAACCCGCAACCGTCAGTATAAAACAAAATTGGCGCAAAATGTTTCCCCTAATCCTATCACTAAAAGCCCGGGGCGCGGGACCGGCAGCAGATCCCACCGTAACTTCATGAGTCTGTTGCAAGCCTAATGTTATCATTTCCTTGTGAGTTGCTCGGGGTATGTGCTGGCGGGGGGACGCAGTTCCCGGATGGGCCGGGACAAAGCCCGCCTGCCGTTTCGCGGGGGCAATCTGGTGAGCGCGGTGGCCGCCGCGGTAGCCAGCGCCGCCGGCAACGTTACCCTGGTCGGGCACCCCGAACTGCCGGCCATTCCCGATCGCTACCCCGGCCAAGGTCCACTGGGTGGAATCCTCACGGCGCTCCGTCACACTTCCGCCGATTGGAACCTCATCGTGGCCTGCGACATGCCGGAAGTGTCCGGCGCTTTTCTGGCCGTACTGCTGGCCCGGGCCATGCGGTCGCGGGCCGACGTTCTGCTTCCCCTTGGTCCGGACGCTCTGCCTCAACCGCTGTGCGCGGTCTATCGCCGGCGCGCACGGGGGGTTATGGAAGACCATTTCGCCCGCGGCGTGCGGCGCGTGACAGACGCCCTCGCCGGTCTGGATGTGGAGTCGTTGGCTATTGCGGAACTCTTGCATTTTCAAAACGTTAACACTCCGGAGGATTGGGCTCGATATGCCGCAAAGTGATCCGTTTCCACACTACATCGAGTTCCGGCATATCTGTAAGACGTTCGACCGCCCGGTTTTAGTCGATTGCAACTTCACGGTAGACCCCGGCGAGACCGTGGCCATCATCGGGCGCAGCGGCGTGGGCAAGAGCGTCACCCTGGGTCACATCATGGGATTCCTCAAGCCGGATAGCGGGCGCGTCATTGTGGCCCACGAGGACGTCACCGATATTTCCGAAACCGAGTGGCGCCGCATCCGCCACAAAGTCACCATGGTCTTCCAATCCGGCGCGTTGTTCGATTCCCTCACCGTCGCCGAAAACGTGCTTTTCTCCCTGGAACTCCGCCAGGATTACGATTTTCAGAATAAGGAGGACGTGGTCAACGGCCTGCTCCAGATGGTGGACATCGCCGATGCCGCCGACGCCTATCCGGCGGACCTCTCTACCGGGTATAAACGCGCCGTCGCCATCGCCCGCGCCTTGGCCGCGCAGCCCCAGTGCGTCCTCTACGACGAACCCACCACCATGGTGGACCCCATCATGGGCGACCACCTGGGCGACCTCATGCTGCGCCTCAAGAAGCAACTGAAGCTCACCAGCGTGGTGGTGACGCACGATCTGGACCTGATGTACAAGGTGGCGGATCGCGTGGTCTTCCTGGCTGACGGCGGTGTGGCTTTCTTTGGCCCCGTCGCCGACCTGGAAAAGAGCGACCATCCACAGATTCAGGAATTCCTGGAATTGGACAAGGTGCTGAGGGTATAAAAGACTGTGCTCCCGCTCCTGCTCGCCGCCCTCTCCCTTAAGCCCACCGTGGATCACCCTCCGGCGATCTCCGGCAATTGCAATCCGGCGCGCGTGCATTTTACCGGACACATTGGCGCCAATGCCCCCGGCCCCGTGAAATATACCTGGGTGCGCAGCGACAAACCTTCCACCGCCACCTTCACCCTCAACTTCACCGCGCCTGGATCCCTGCCGGTCACTTACGACTGGCTGCTGAAAGGGCCGGCCGATGGCTGGGTGGTGCTCCAGGTGATTGCGCCGGAACCCGCCAATTCGGGCATGGTGCGATTCCACGTGAAGTGCGCCCAGTGACAGGACTCCCGGCCTGTCTATCCGAGCGAGCCTCGGACTCCGCTCCGATGGCCAGCCCACCGCAGGCGTCACGCGCAACTAATGGCCTAACGGGTTGGGAAGTGAAGGTGTAAACTGTGACAGGAGCGGCTCCCATGAAGAAAACGGTGATTGGAATATGTTTTGGCGCGGTACTCTGCGGCTCTGCCCTGTACCCGGCCGTGCCGGTCCGCATCATGCTCCTGGATGGAGAGAGCGGCGGCCCGTTTCACAAATGGCAATTGACGACACCGGTGCTGAAGAAGCAACTGGAGGAGACCGGGCTGTTTCAGGTGGACGTGGTGACCGCTCCACCGGCGGATGGCGACTTCAGCAACTTCAAACCCGATTTCAAGAAGTACGCGGGCGTCGTCCTCAATTACGACGCGCCGGACGCCCGCTGGCCGCAGGCTTTGAAAGCCTCCTTCGAGCAATACATGAAGGAGGGCGGCGGCCTGGTTATCGTGCACGCCGCCGACAACGCGTTCCCCGGCTGGGAAGCGTTCAACGAGATGATCGGCATCGGCGGCTGGCGGGGACGGGACGAAAAAGCGGGCCCCTTCTGGTATTACAAGGATGGCAAGCTGATCTCCGACCCTTCGCCCGGAAGCGCCGGCGCGCACGGTAACCGGGTGCCGTTCCAGATTACCGTTCGCGACGCCAATCACCCGATCGTGAAAGGCCTGCCGCAAGTCTGGATGCATCATGGCGACGAGTTGTACGGCAAAATGCGCGGGCCGGGGAAGAACATGACGGTGCTGGCGAGCGGCTATTCGGATCCCGAGAACCACGGCAGCGGGCGCGAAGAGCCCATCCTGATGGTTCTTTCCTACGGAAAAGGCCGCATCTTCCACACGGCCCTGGGCCACGACATCAACGGACTGAGCGCCGTGGATTCCGTGGTTACGTTGCAGCGTGGAACGGAATGGGCCGCCACCGGGAAGGTGACGCAGAAAGTGCCGCAGGTTTACCCGAATGCCAACACGGTGGCGTACCGCGCCGATTTCGCCGCCATGGACCCGGGCTACAAGAACGGGCTGAACCCGCTGGACAAGGCGGCCCCAGCGAAGTAGGACTGGCCTCCTGGCCTGGGGGATGGGCCTGCGGCCCGCGAAACTTCATGAAAAACCTGAGCGCTGTCGCTAGAACTGACTGGCTTGGTGGTCTTCGACCCTGCCGGCAAGACGCATTTGTACCACAGGGACAGGCCAGGAGGCCTGTCCTACGTTGAAAACGTTGTACCCTAATCTCCCGTGAAATTGCTATCGCTTTGGCTCCTGTCCACCGCCGCATGGGCGGCACCCTGCACTACCGTCGCCAACTGCACCGAATGGCTGACTTTCGCCGGCGGACCCGCGCGTTCCATGGTGTACCGCACCTACCCGCTCGACGTTCCCAATCCCCAGATCGCGCGCGCCCTCATCGTGATCCACGGCGCTGGCCGCGACGCCGATAACTATTTCCGCACCGCCCTCGCCGCCGCGTTCTTGAGTGGCGCGCTCGACGACACTATCGTCATCGCGCCGCGCCTCGCCTCCACCACCGGAAGTTGCCGGGACCAGTTGGCGCCCAACGAGGTGAGTTGGACTTGTGCCGGAGACAGTTGGCGCTCCGGAGGCACGGCCACCAACAACGAGAAGTTGACGTCGTTCGATTTCACCGATGAGATTCTGCGCAAGCTGGCAAGGAAAGACGTCTTCCCCAGCCTCAAGGCCATCGTTGTTTCCGGCCATTCCGCCGGCGGCCAGTACGTAGAGCGCTACGCCATGGCCAACACCGTGCACGAGAACCTGGGCGTGCCGGTGACCTACGTGGTTTCCAACCCCTCCAGCTACGCCTACCTCGACATCACGCGTCCCCATGCCGGAAGCTCGGACTTCCGCGCCTTCACCGACGGCCGCAACTGCACCACTTACAACCAGTGGCCCTATGGGCTGGAACATCGCACCGGCGGATACACCGCCAAGCAGACCGACGGCCAATTGAAGAAGCAACTGGCGGCGCGTCCCGTGACCTACCTGCTCGGCGAAATCGACATCCTGCCGCTGGGCGGCTTCGATGCCTCCTGCCCCGCCATGGCCCAGGGCCCCACCCGCCTCGCGCGCGGCCAGGCATTCTCCAAGTACGTGAATCAGAAATTCGGCGCCAGGCACTCTCACACCGTGGTCCCCCTCTGCGGCCACAACGCCCGGTGCATGTTCACGTCCGAATCCGCGCTCCCCATCCTGTTCCCCAAGGATGTTCGCTGATACGGTCTCTGTTCAATTCACTGCCTCGCTACAATCAAAGATCCATGGTTCAAACCATCCACCCCGGCACATCGGCCCCCTTCGCCCGCATTGCCGTCTTCGATTTCGACGGCACCGTCTCTCTCATCCGCGCCGGATGGGTAGAGATCATGGTACCCATGATGCTCGAAGTGCTTACCGCCCTGCGCACCGGCGAAAGTAACGACGATCTACGCCGCGCCGTGGAGCCCTTCATCTGGCGCCTCACCGGCAAGGACACCCTCTATCAGATGATCGCGCTGGCCGAACAAGTGACGCTGCGGGGCGGCACGCCCCTCGATCCCCGCGAGTATAAGCGGGAGTTCCTCAACCGCCTCTTCGCCGTCTCGGGACTTCGGATTCGGCAACTCCGCGACCGCGCTTGCGCGCCAGACCTGTACCTGGTCCCTGGCACCCGCGCCTTGCTTGAAGACCTGCGCGCCCGCGGCCTGCGCCTCTACCTGGCCAGCGGCACCGACGACGCCCATCTCAAGGAGGAAGCCGCCCTGCTCGACGTCACCCGCTATTTCGATGGCGGCGTCTACGGCGCGCTGCCCGATCCCGAAGCCTTCTCGAAGCGCATGCTGATGGAGCGCATCCTCCGCCTTCCCGGGATGCGTCCCCACCACCTGATCGGTTTCGGCGATGGCCCGGTGGAGATCGAGGAATTGAAGCGCGCCGGCGCTCTCGCCGTGGGCCTGGCCACCGACGAAGCCGAATGCCGCGAAACCAGCCCATGGAAACGCCGCAACCTGATCGAGGTGGGCGCCGATTATATCATCCCCAACTACCTCTGCCGGCCGGTGCTCCTGCCCATGCTATTCGCCCACCATGAGCCCATATGAACAGTTCGACTCGCGCCTGCCAGGTCTTCGACCGTCTGAAGTTGGGCTGTTGGGCGCAACCTTTCCCTGACGGTCGGGGCTCCGAGCAGAGCCCCGACCGTCAGCGGACGGGTTTGCTCTACTGAGCCGGAGGCGCTGCCGGCGGCGGAACCATGGCGGGCTCCGTCTTGCCGCGGTGGCAGGTGTAGCAACTGACGTGGACCTTTCCGTCCGGGAACTTCGCGTTGACGTCGTTGACCATCTCAATCATCTGGCGCGCGGTCAGTTTCTCGCGCTTCTCGTCGCTGGCAAAGTCGCCCTCAACGTGGCAGAACTCGCACTTCTCTCCGAGAGCTCCTCGCATCGCCCCCATCATGGGGCCGATGTCCGCAGGCTTGAGAACCTTCAAGTTCTTGGGCGGTGGCCTCACGTGTCCCCCACCCTGCTTGGGAGCATCCTGGGCGCCGACGGTCATGGCAGTCAGAAACAACACTGTGGCTAGAAGACGCATGACCCATGATACTCCATGCCTGTAGCGTTTAGCCCACCGTTTGACGCGCTGCCTCTGACCCAGTCCCCCGTGGCCCGCGCCCGGCGCTCAGCGTCCAGCCGCTGCCCCGCCACGACTCTTCGCCAGCATGGAGGCGGTGTAGTTTCAGGAGTTTCAGGCGACTCTGGCCCTCCGGCGCGGCCCCGCGGCGCGCGCAGTCTGGCGAATCGGTTTCGCAACCGGCGCGAGATGGCGCGCGCCCGCCGCTAGGTGGGCCTGTATCCGGACACCGGCCGGACCGGAATCAGGCTGACGGTGCCTTCCACCAGCAACTGTCCGCGTCCGGCCAGTAGGTTTCGTGTTAGAATTCGAACGTCCCATCCTCCGCGTCACTTCGACGACAAAGGTTTATTCTCGAAAAGCACACGTCTATGCAGAAGCAGGAACCAAAGCGCGTCCTGGCGGTGGTATCCGATCTTTTTTTCTCCGTCAAACTGAGCGAAGCGGCCAAGCGCAATGGCCTGGTGCTGGAGTTCGTGAAGGAAGCCAAGGAAGTACTGGAGAAGGCCAAGACGAAGCCCGCGCTGATCGTCTTCGATCTGAATTTCGAAAGCGTGTCTCCCCTGGCGCTGATCGCCAAACTGAAGGGCAATGCGGAAACCAAGGGCATCAGCCTGATCGGCTACCTTTCGCACATTCAGGGCGAACTGAAGATACAGGCTCAGCAGGCGGGCTGCGACATGGTGCTGGCGCGTTCGGCGCTATCGCTGAATATGCTGCAGATCTTCAAGCGCCATTCCGGCATCTGACCAGCCCTGCCTTCAGATGGTCGCCACCGGACACGTCGATTGCCTCACGATGGCGTAGGCGTTGGTCGGCAGATGCCCGTGCGCGTGCAGCGTGCTGCCGCGGCCGATCACCAGCAAGTCGGCACTGGCGGCCTCGGCGGCAGTGGTAACCACCAGCGGCGGTTCGCCGGCTTCGATCACCACCGGCGCTTCGATCTCCATCTCCCGCCGGAGGAGGCAAATGCGCTCGGCGGCGGTCGTGGTCAATTGCGTGCGCCAATCGGGATCGAAGTGGAAGCCGCTCGAGCGCGTGGCCGACGGCGGAATGGCGTGGACGATCGACAACCGGGCGCCGAACTCCCGGGCGAACCCCGCGGCCCAACCCAGCACTTCGCGGCTGTGCAGTCCCAGATCGATAGCGCAGACGATGTTCTGGAAGTGGACCGAACTGTAGTCCGGCGCACGCTCCATGTGGGGACCGGTCCATACCGGACAGATGGCATCGTGGAGCACTTTGGCGGTAACCGAGCCCAGCAGGAAACGGCGGAACGGTCCGTACCCGTGGGTAGGCATCACGATCAGGTCACAGTTCTCGCTGGCAGCGAACTCGACGATGGTTTGGGCCGGGTCGCCTTCCAACACGACGCGGCGCACCACGGCATCGCCCGGCCCAGTGCAGGAGAAGGCCTCCAGATCCGCGGTGCGCTGCTCGGCCATCTCGCGGGCCAGATCGCCCGCGCTGCTATAGGCCATGGCTTCGAAGGAACTGAAATTCGCCATCGGCGGTATGACCACGTGAAGCAGAACGATTTCACAGTGGAAGTGACAGCAGAGGGCTTCGGCATACTGCACCGCGCCCCGGCACCGTGGTGAGAACTCCACGGGGACCAAAATTCTGGACAGCCTCGGCATCGCCGCACCTCATGTGGCTCGGAAGACGAAAACGCCGAATAGGAGAACCAGCAAGGTCAGAACCCGCAATGCGGGCTGGCGGTAAGAATGGCCGATGATGGACATCGAACCTCCTTCTCCAATAGCAGTATACTCCCGATTTCAGACCTGCATACCCGCTAATCGGAGGATTCGGCCGCGCTACGCCGTGCTTGGCAGGAAGTTGTGCTGAGGGGCGCAACCGCTGCCTCCGATCGGAGCCCCGACCGCCAGCGAGCGGGTTTGCGGTAACACCGAATCTAGCGGTCGGAGGCTAACCTCGGCCGGGACGAAATTTCACGGAGTAGAAAATCCCCAGGATCAGCAGGATTGCGCCCCACCAGATTTGGGCGTGAAGTTCCGCGTGGACCACGGGATGCGCGGGAGGATTCGAGAGTTCATACAGACCGGCGCCGGTGATCAAAATGCCATACAACAGCAGCAGGGCGCCGATGAAGAACCAGATGGGGACCATTCCTTTACGATGCATTGTGCTCCTCGCGGAATCTAATGGATAGCACGAATCAAGCTGGGGTTCCAAGCCTTTTCTGTAAACGCTTGCGCGCCCAACCCGCCGGAGCAGAATTTAGGGGCTTCCGGCTTCGGGCGCTATCCATCGAAACAGGAAGAAGTGCCGTCCGCACAGTTCGCAACGGTAGGGCAGCAGGATCCAGTGGATGGCATTCTCGATGGCGTTGCGAACGCCGACGCCTCTAAACTCGACAGATCCGCAATGCGAACAGTGAGGTGAGTACACAACTAAGAGTAGCGCGATTCACCGCCCCGTGCCGGGCGCGGTCGCGGAATCAGCGCGTGGATCCGGCGGGTTTGGGCTTCCCGTCACGGCTCAGGTCGGGGCGGCTGGCTTCGCGGGCGGCTTCAACCTGTTCGTGGGTCCTGACGTCAGGCTCCGAGGTCTTGACGTTCTCCCGGGCCCGGGCAACCTGGCGTTTGTGACGTTTGGCGAGTCTCTTATCCATACCTTTAGGTTACACCTGCGGTGAACTATATCCCCATGAAGCGCTCGTGTATCCTGATGATATTTGCCGCCACTCCGGTAAGACGGGGCAGGAATCCAGCACCGTACTCATCACCCCGGGCGTCTCGGCCAATTGACACCGCGGACGAAAGCGTTGGCCCCGCGCACGTGGGACAGACGATTTCGTCTCTTAACATTACGCTCCCAGCGATGAGAACGCGCGGCTGCATGGCAGCTTCACAGAGCGATCAGGCTGACCTCCAGGATGTGCGGGCT
>JANYJN010000182.1 GCA_025358475.1 Candidatus Solibacter sp. | reverse complement strand
ACGATGGTGTCGCCCGCCTCCGCCTGGAACGTCACCTCCTCGTATTCGCGGGTGTCCAGCAGGCCGAGGGGCACGCCTTCCACGCGGATTTTGAGGATCTCGGTGCCGCGGCAGATCATCGGCGGGAGCGCGCCGGCGTTGGCCATCACGATGCGGCGGGTGGTGGCGTCCCACAAGAGCAGCCCCAGCGTCACGTAGCGCGCTTCCACGCGGCGCGCCACCAGGGCGTCGTTGAGCGACTTCATCAACTCCGCGGGACGCGGCCGCCGCGGCGCCAAGGTGCGCAACAATCCGCTCATCAGCCCGCCATAAAGCGCCGCCGCGGCGCCCTTGCCGCTGACATCGCCCATGGCGATCACAGTCTGCCCCCCGCGCTGCTCGAAGATATCGTAGATGTCGCCCGAGATCTCGCGCGCCGGCCGCAAGCGGACCGCCGCTTCCAGTCCCGCGATCTCCGGCTCGGCGTCGGGCAGCAGGATGCGCTGCAGCTCGCGCGCCGCCTCCAGGTCTTCCTCCATGCGGCGCTCGCGCTGCGCCAACTCCGCGTACAGGCGCGCGTTTTCCACCGAGCTGGCCACCTGCGGAGCGAGCAGCGTCAGCGTGCGCACGTGGTCGTCACTGAAATAGCCGACGCGGTCGCTTTCCAGATCCATCACGCCCACCACGCGATCCTGTAAGATCAAGGGCACCGCCACCTCGGAGCGAATATCGGAGTGGGAGGCGATGTAGCGCGGATCCTCGGCGGTATCGTGGACGCGCACCACCTCGCGCGATTCGGCGGCGGCGCCGGTGAGACCCTTGCCCAGTGGCACGTTGTCGATGTTCACCCGCTGGTCGTAGCGAATGCTAAACAGGTGCTTGAGCGCCTTCGCCTGGTGGTCCACGGAGAGAATACTGAAGGCGTCGTAGTCCATCAGATCGCGCATGGTGCTGGCAATCTTGCCGAGCAATTCGTTGAGGTCGAGGATGGAGGAAAACTCGCGCGAGATATTGGACAGCGTCTTGAGCGTGCGGTTTTGCCGCTCCACCCGGCGGTAGAGCCGCGCGTTATCGATCGCCGTGGCTACCCGCGCGGCGATGAGGCGCATCAGCGCGCGGTCGTATTCGTTGTACGCATTCACCCGGGTGGCTTGCAGGTCGATCACGCCCACCACTTTGCCGCGTGCCGTCATGGGGACGGCGAGTTCTGTGCGCACCGCATCCACCGTGTTGAGGTAGCGCGCATCGTTGCGCACGTCGCCCACCAGGACAGGTTCCCGGCTGGCCGCCGCCGCACCGGTTAAGCCCTCGCCCACTTTGATCGACAGGTTGCGGACCACGTCGTCGCGATGCCCCACCGCGTAACGGATGCGCAGCTCGCGCCGCCGCTCGCTGTACAGCAGGATGGCGAACAGATCGTAAGGCAGCACTTTCTGGACGATTTCCGCCACGTTGGAAAGCAACTGGTCCAGGTCCAGGGTGAGCGTGATGGCGGTTGAGACTTCCAGCAGGAAATCCAGCAGCTCGCTGCGCTCCTGAAAGCGGGCCGCGGCTTTCCGTGTGCCTAACATGGCCTTTTCTATGGTGCGGCGCTCAGGCAGCGGAGGCCTCGACAATCTTCACGCTGGCGCTGGCGCCGATTCGTGTGGCGCCGGCCGCGGTCATGGCCTGGACGTCCTGCAACGTCCGAATGCCGCCACTGGCCTTGATGCCGATGTGGGGACCCACCGCCGCGCGCATCAGCGCGATATCGTGCACGGTGGCCCCGGAAGTGGAAAAACCGGTCGAAGTCTTGACGAAATCCGCGCCCGCCGATTTACATATCTGGCTGGCCACGGTCTTTTGCGTGTCGTCCAACAGCGCCGTCTCCAGAATCACTTTGACAATGGCGCCGGCCTGATGCGCCACCCGCACCACGCTCTGTATATCGTTCTTCACGGCATCGGTATCGCCCGAACGGAGCGCGCCCACATTAATCACCATGTCGATTTCCTGCGCCCCGACGCGCAGCGCGGCGACGGTTTCGGCCACCTTTGCCTCCGTGCTGGTGGCGCCCAGCGGAAACCCAATCACGGTGCAGACCTTGACCGTGGAACCCGCGAGTTCCGCCTTCACCAGCGGCACCCAATAAGGATTCACGCACACGCTGGCAAAATGGTATTCGCGGGCTTCGCGGCAGATCTTGACGACGTCGGTGCGCGTGGCCTCGGGCTTGAGGATGGTGTGATCGATCAGCGCCGCGATGGTGGGATCGATCTTGGTCAGTTTCTCGCTGGCCGTCACGCGCGATGCGCCGGCGGCGATGATCTCCTTCGTGTTCCGCGCGCAGGTCTGCACGCAACGCTGCACGCAACCCGGGCACACCTGGTCGGGCAGGTTGAGCCCCTCGCCCTTCTTCTGGGTCACACCGGGAATCACGCCGCCCGGGGCAACTCGCGCCAACAGTTCTTCTCCGATTTGAGCGACGAGCCGATCGAGTTCCGTATGGGTCACGAGAAAACCTTTCTGGCGTACTGCTGCTCGATGTCCATGATTTTCTGGACGCGCGCCTGGTGCCGCCCGCCGGCGAATGGCGTCTCTAGCCAGGTGCGCAAAACGTCTTCCGCCTGGGTCTCGGTCAGGAGCCGCGCACCGAGCGTAAGCACATTCGAATCATTGTGTTCACGGCCATTCTTAGCGGAAGCTTTATCGTAGCACAGGGCCGCGCGAATGCCTGGAACCTTGTTGGCTGCCATGCAGGAGCCGATGCCCGCGCCATCGATAATCACGCCGCGCGTGGCGGTTCCCGAGGCCACCAGTTTGGCCACCATATGGGCGATATCGGGATAGTCTGCCGGCTTCTCTTCGCTCACGCCGACGTCGCGCACCGACAGGCCCAAGCTCTCGAGCAGCGGCTTGAGCGCTTCCTTCAGTCGATAGCCGCCGTGATCGCTGCCCATGGCCACGGTGCGCTCCGGGGGCGCCAGCGCCGACAGTTGATCCTCCGCCACCTCCACGATGCGCACGCCGCGCCCCGCCGCCACCTCGCGCGCCGAAGACGTGACGATGGTTCCCACCGCAACGCGCAGTTCGCCGCTTACCGGCACATCCTGAGCCGTGATGACCTGTTTCATATATCCTTAAAGAACCATTGTAATGGTAGCTCAGGGCGAATCCCTTTCCCGTTTACTGCATCAGGGCGAAATCGGCTGGAGCGTGATGTTGCCTGGCATGCTGGCGGCGTTCGCGTTCGGCGCCGTGCACGCGCTCTCGCCGGGCCACGGCAAGACCCTGGTGGCGGCTTACCTGGTGGGCTCGCGCGGCACTCCGCGGCACGCCGTGTTCCTCGGTTTGATGGTGACGTTCACCCACACCATCAGCGTGTTTGCGCTGGGACTGGTGACGCTCTACCTCTCGCGCTTCGTGCTGCCGGAGACGATTACGCCGATTCTGGGCGCGATCTCTGGCGTCACCATCGTGTGGGTGGGTGCGACGTTACTCTACCGGCGGACGGCGGGACGCCACATGGCACCACCGGCACAGGGACTCGCCCATCATCACGGCGACGGCCGGGTACACACGCACGTTCCCGAAGAGATCAGCGCCGGCGGGCTGATTGCGCTGGGCGCGAGCGGCGGGTTGGTCCCCTGCCCTTCCGCGCTGGTGCTGCTGCTGACCTCGGTATCGCTGGGCCGCGTCGGGCTGGGGCTGAGCCTGCTGCTGGCCTTCAGCGCGGGCCTCGCCGTGGTGCTCACCGGCGTCGGCCTGGCCGTGTTGTTCGCCAAGCGCTGGCTGCCGGACCGTGCCAAGACCGCGGAGAGTCCGTGGTTCCGCTACCTGCCGGTGGCCAGCGCGGCATTCATCGTTTGCATCGGGATGGCGATGACTTGGGTTTCCCTGCGGCCGCCGCGATAACGCGCGGGACCAGCGCTGAGTGTAGCAACCCTGCCCAATGCCACTTATTTTGCCAAGGACTAAGGACCGGGGATGCCGCAGCATCGGTTGTGCGGGCCCCCTAGTCCGCGGGATGCCATCGTCCCGCAGCCGTTGCGCTGGGGTCAGTATCCTGTAGGACGCGGGCGGGCCGACGGCGGCGTCGGCCGCGGACCGGGGGTCCGCCCCACCATGAATGCGGGTGCGCAACATGGAAGGGAAAATAAGTGGCGTTAAGCAACTCTGCCTGGCCAGCCATGGACTGCTCATCGCGCCTACGGGGTGGCCAGCGAGTGACATTCCGCGGGTATGGCGAGGCCGGCAGGGGAGTCGGGAAGGGCGATGTTGGCGGGATGCCGGATCGAAGCCAATTCGCCGATGGGTGGCATGTCACAGAGCCGGTCGAGGTAGCGCTCGAAGGATTGTCCGGAGGCGTCCTCGGCTTGTTGGCGGGCGCGGCGGAGTTCGGTTCGGGCACGGTACCAGGCGCGTTCGAAGGCGGCGATCTGGCGCTGGGTGCGGGCGAGCAGTTTGGCGGCGGGAGATTCGGAGAGTAGGGCGGCGGCAAGCGATGCGCCGGGGGTTTCGGCGAGGAGAGTGCGGAAGAGATCGGCCTCTACCACCTGGAGGCGGCGCTTCTGCCAATCGGCACGGAGCATGGTATCGACGTGGAAGAGTTCGGACGGAGTTTGGGGGCGGAAGTCGCAGCGGTAATCGGCGGCGAGGGCTTCGTATTGGGCGGGGTCCTCGCCAGGGATGATGATGGCGGCGGCGTGGATGCCGAGCTTCAGGGCATTGAAGCGGGAAGCGGACTTGCCCTCGGCGGAGCGGGGTCCGGTGGACTTCTGCGCGTTGGCGCGATTGGCGATGATCTGTGCAGGGGTTGCCATAACTACGCTTTATCACGCGGGCGGCGGGGAATTTGGGGGTGTGGGCGGTAGATAGTTGAAAGGGAACGGGGAAATAAAAAAAATGTTCGCGAAATGGGGGGGCTGCCACGGGGCGGAATCACGCAGGCGTTTGCTAAGATGTGGAACCAGGAGGGAATCCATGCCGAAATATGTGATCGAACGGGAAATCCCGGGAGCCGGAGAACTATCCGCGGCGGAGTTGCAAGCGATATCGCAGAAATCATGCAGCGTGCTGCGGGGTATGGGGCCGGATATACAGTGGGTGCAGAGTTACGTCACCGCCGATAGACTCTACTGCATCTACATTGCACCGGACGAAGCCGCGGTCCGTGAGCACGCCACGCGCGGAGGCTTTCCGGCCAACCGGATCAGCGCAGTGACTCGCGTCATCGATCCCACGACCGCCGAAAAGGGCGTGGCTGATCGGGGAGCAAGTTCCGCCTAAGGCCGCGGCACCTTACCCCAGCGGATTTTCCGGCCACGCGTGCCTGGGGTAGCGGCGCGAGAGTTCCTTGCGCACTTGCGGGTAGAGGCGCTGCCAGAAGCCGGCGAGGTCGCTGGTCATCTGCACCGGACGCTGGTTAGGCGCGAGCAGGCGCACGACCACGGAAATTGTGCCGCGGCCCACGGCGGGCGTCTGGCGCATGCCGAAGAAATCCTGCAAGCGGGAGGCGATCCAGGGCGTCTGGCCGGGCTCGTAGTGGACCGGCACCTGACGTCCGCGCGGCAGCCGTATGGACGCGGGCGCGATCTCTTCCAGCAGGCGGCGCGTGCCTGGGGGCATCTGCCGCTCGATAGCGCGCAGCAGCCCGGCGCCGCGGGTGGCGGATTCCAACTCGGCGAAACTCTTGAGTCCGGTGGCGAGCGACCCCAGCGCGGCCTCAATGGCGGCGGCGGCGAGCGGCGCCACGGCGCCATGCTGCGCCGCGAAGTGCACGCGCGCTTGGAAGGCGGCGATTTCCGCCAGATCGGCGAAGCGCTCCAGACCCGCCTCCACCGCCTGGTGAGCCAGAAAAATACCGGCCTGTTCGGGATCGGGTGGCGTGCGGCGCGTTTCGATGGCGATCTGGTCGAACATCAGCGACGTCACCGCTTCCACGCGCTCGCCGGCCCGATTCCATGCTAGCGTCGAGACCTCGCGCAGACGATCCGGGAACAGGTCGAGCAGCCATTCAGGTTCGATGGCACTAGCCAGGCGCACCAGCGGCGCTTTCCGATCCGAGCGGTCTTCGGCCTCCACGGCCACGAAAAGCTCCGCGTCCGTCACCGTGCTGTTGGGCGCAAGCTCGGCGGCGGCGCCGGTGGCCAACTGCACGTCCGCGCCCTGACGCCGCCGCGCCACGCGATCGGGAAAGGCGGTGAGGATGCTCACCAGGAGCGCGGCTTCGCGGTCGGTGGCGCCGAGTGTACGGCCGTCTAGGATCGTGCTTGGGCGAGGAATCACTCCCTCACGGTCGTGCCTCGTATTGGAGCCCCGGCTCTGATCGGAGCTCCGGCTCGGATGGGAGCCCTGGGTCTGGTCGGAGTCCCGGCTCAGGTCGGCGCCCCGGCTCTGATCGGCGCCCCGGTTCTGGTCGGAGCCCCGACCGTGAGGGAGGGGTTGGGTTGCGGCACCTAACTGCCCGCTCGAAGTACTAGTGGCGCGGGTGCCCGCACCCCCAGACCCGCCCAACTGGCGGAACAGCCGCGCGGCGTACGCCGACCACTCGGCTTCCAGCAACACCAACAGGTCCGACCGCGAGGCGTGCGGCGCAGTGGCTGGCAGGCGGTCGCCGGCGCTCAGCAGGGCGGCCACCGCGCAGCCCTCGCGGGCCACCCCGCGGCGCCGCGCTTCCACCATCAGGCGGCTCAATCGCGGATGCAGGGGATAGCGCGCCATCTCTCGCGCCGTACTGCCGGTGGCGCCGAGCTGCCGCAGCAGTTCGTGCGCCTGAACGATGGCGGCGGCGGGCGGAGCGTCCAGCCAATCGAGCGCCGCGAGGTCCAGGTTCATGGCTTGCAACAGCAGCGCGGTGGGCGCCAGATCCTCGCGAAGAATCTGCGGCACGTCCTGCGCCGGCCGCCGCACGAAATCTTCCATCGGGTACAGCCGGATGGCGCGCCCGGGCCCGGTGCGTCCGGCACGCCCGGCGCGCTGGTTGGCGCTGGCCTGGCTGACGCGCGACACCTGAAGCGCAGGCAGCCCGGACCACGACGAGTGGCTGGCCACGCGCGCCAGGCCGCTGTCGATCACTGCGCTGACACCCTCAATGGTGATGGAACTTTCCGCCACGTTGGTGGACAGGATGATCTTGGTCCCGGCGCACGGCGCAACCGCTCGATCCTGTTCCTCCGGCGATTGATCCCCGTAGAGCGGTAGAATTTGCCATCCGTGACGGCGGGCCAGCGCCGCACAAGCATTTTGCGCGCGCCGGATTTCGAACCATCCGGGCAGGAATACCAGCACATGTCCGTCGAGCCCGCGGGCGGCTAGCCGTCCCAGCGCCGCCGCCACCTGTTCTTCCAGCGGCGCGGCGGAATGCGGCGTGTACTCGATCTCTAACGCATGCTGCCGCCCCGCCGAGCGCAGCACCGGCAGGGCCGCAATTCCCTCGCCCGCCAGATACTGCGCGATGGGCGCCGCATCCAGCGTGGCCGACATGACGACGATCTTCAGATCCCTCCGCCCATTGCGCTGCAAGCGCCGCAGCAAGGCGAGCGCCAGATCGCCTTCCAGATGCCGCTCATGGAATTCGTCCAGCACCACGCAGCCCACGCGCGCCAGGTTCGGGTCGCTCAGCATGCGCCGCGTGAGCACCCCTTCGGTGAGGAAGCGCAGGCGAGTGCGCGGCCCCGCCAACTCCTCGAAGCGCACCTGGTAACCCACCGTCTCGCCCACACTCTCCCCACGCTCGCTTGCCACGTAACGGGCGGCCAGGCGCGCGGCCAGGCGGCGCGGCTCCAGCACCAGCACCTCGCGGCCATCGAGATCGAGCAACGCGGGCGGCACGCGCGTGGTCTTGCCAGCTCCGGGCGGCGCTTCGAGCACCAGATGGTTGGCGGTGCTCAGGTGATGTCGGATGGCGGGGAGTAACTCGTCGATAGGGAGGCGCACGCGAGCTTCTATTGTCGCAATTCGACAATGTGGCGGCGCGCGGCCAGGCGGCGCGGCTCCAGCACCAGCACCTCGCGCCCATCGAGATCCCGCAGCGCGGGCGGCACGCGCGTGGTCTTGCCGGCTCCGGGCGGCGCTTCCAGTACCAGATGGTTGGCGGTGCTCAGGTGATGGCGGATTGTGGGGAGTAACTGGTCGATAGGGAGGCGCACGCGAGCTTCTATTGTCGCAATTCGATAATGTTGCGGCGCATGATTTCCGCCCGCGGGTAGTCCGGGTGATGTTGCAGGAAGTCCTCCAGCATCGTCGCCGCCTCGCCCTTCTGGCCGCGCCTCAAATGGATCTCCGCCAGGAAAAGTTGGGGATGCGAGAAGTGCGCCGCGTCGATCTGGCGGGCGCGCTCCAGATATTTCACCGCGGAATCGAACTGCCCGAGTTCGAAATACGTCATGCCGAGTTGCGAGTTGGCCAGCGCGTCGTTGGGGCGCGTCAGTGTGGCGTGAACGTTCACCTCCAGGGCTTCATCCAGCTTGTGCAAGGTGACCAGCACGCCTCCCAGGTTGACTAGCGGCTCATAGGCCGTGGGGTCCTGCTGCCGCGCCTGGCGGAAACGCTGTTCGGCCAGCGGGAAGCGGCGCGTCTGGTAAGCGATGGTGCCCAGCGTGTTCCAGGCGTTGGCGAAGCGCGGCGCCACCTCCACGGCATGTTCCAGGTGTTTCTCGGCGGCTTCCACGTCGCGCTTTTCCAGATCGCGTTGCGCGTCCAGGTAGTCGCGCAACGCGCGCTCAGGGATGGCGAGTTCGCGCACGGGTACCGAGTGCCGCCGGCGCTCGCTGGTGGGGTCGAAATCGGCGTCTTTCAGGGTGACCGTGAGCTGGATACGGTGGCGCGCGTCGGCCAGGCTGGGTCCCACCTCGATGGTCTGGCGCGCCTCGCCGCGTCCGGGCTGGAAGACCGCCAGGGTGTAACTCGCCGCCGCGAGTTTCTTGAAAGTGAAGCGTCCGCCCTGGCCGGTGAAGGTAGAAGTGGTGAAGGGTTGAGTGATGCCGAACAGCGTCACCGACGCGTGTCCTTCCGGGCGGATCCTCCCCGAGACTTCGTAGAGAACCTGCGCGGGCGCGGCAGCCGCGACCAGAATCAGAAGCCAAGAGCGCAGCACGGCAACTCGATTGTAGCGCCGCCGGCCGCCGCATGGTACACCAGTGGACATACCGGGTGCTAAACCGTTTTGGGATTTCGGGACTTAGCCGCGGCAACCGCCCCCTTGCGGTTGCGGCTCTGATTGGAATACCGCGTGTTTGCAGGCGGTTTCATAGGCGCCACCGTAAGGGAGTGGTCGCCAGGTTGCGGCTTCCCCAAAACGGTTAAGTACCCCGGGCAGAACAGCCGATTCGGGAGGCACGCGATGAAAGTGAATGCAGAGGATTTCCGGCACCAGTACGCCGGCTTGAGCGACGAGGCACTGCTCGACGTCGATCGCCAGGAGCTGGTGGAATTGGCGCGCGCGTGCTACGACGAAGAGCTGGCGCGCCGCAAACTGAAGGCCCCGGCCCGAGCACCCGCGGCGACGCACGCGCCGGAGCCGCATGCTGAAGCCGAAGAGTTCGCCGTAGCCCAGACGTATGAATCCGCGGAGGAGGCCCGGCTGGCGCGCGAGTTACTGCGCGGAGCCGGAATCGCCGCACACCTGGGGGCCGGCGGCCTGGCGCTGCTGGTGCCGGTGTCCACCCGGGAAGAGGCGCGCGAACTTCTGGACGCGCAGATTTCCGACGAGGCGCTGGCCGAAGCCGCCACCGCCGGCGCCAGTTACGTTCGCCACGGCGTGGGAACGGTTCGCCCCTATCTGTATGGCAATGTCGATTTGATCGAATTCGTCCAGCAGGTCTTCGGCGCGGTGGAACTGGAGCGCTTCGCCTTCGGCCCCAAGTGTTTCCACGTGGAGGCCGCCATCGGCGATTCGGTAGTGGTGCTGGAAGTGGCCGACCCGCCTCCCGCGATTGCCGCCCCGGCCTCGGTCTATGTCTACGTGCCCGACGTGGATGCCGCCTACGGCCGCGCCCTCGAAGCCGGCGCGGAGAACATCGCGCCGCCCGAAGACAAGCCTTACAACGAGCGCACCGCCGGAGTTAGAGACGGGTTCGGCAATACCTGGTGGATCGCGACTTATGTGGCGTAAGTTGCTCTCCCGCCCCCGCCGATGGCCCCCGATGCCTCTATTTATGCCGGTTGCAACGCGATGAAGTGGCATCCGCATCCCGGCCAACCGAAGCCTGGAGCGGGAGATCGGATAGGTGCCGAGCGGTACGATTGCGCTTAGCCGGGGGCGAAGACGGCTCCTGTATTAAACAATACGATCCGCGGATGTCAGGGATAGTGGCCGGGTATATACTGATATTCCTATGCGGAAGTCCGAAAGGATTCGAGCAAGAATGAAAAATCCGGTCGAAATGCCTGGGATTTGGCAAGGGTGCAATTCCTGGAAGTGGTGTGAAAACGCCACGGTTTAGCCTCCCCCTGGGCAGCAAATCGATAGTCCGCAAAATCGTCAAGGAAATTGCTTATGAAAAAACTCCGACTGCTCTTGCCATGCGTAACGTTGAGTGTTTGCCTACAAGCGGCCCAATTGCCCGTAAACCTGGGCTCGGCTGGCACTTTCACGGCTTTAGCCGCCGCCACTCTTACGAGCACCGGCCCTACTGTCATCATTGGAAACGCAGGGTTAAGTGCAGGCAGCTCCGTGACTGGATTCCCGCCGGGAATTGTGGTGGGAGGGGCGCTACATGTGGCTGATATCCCGGCCGCCACGGCCCAGATCGACTTGACTGCGGCGTATCTCGACGCGGCTAATCGCACCACACCGGTGACCGTGGCCGGCGATCTCGGTGGACTCACGCTGGCACCCGGCCTCTACAAATCCACATCTTCGCTGGGCATAACCGGCGTTCTCACGCTGGACGGCGGAGGCAACTCAAATAGCGTATTTATCTTCCAGGTCGGCAGTGCGCTGACCACGGCCACCAGCAGTCAGGTGGTCCTCATCGGCGGCGCGCGGGCGGCTAATATCTTTTGGCAGGTCAGTAGTTCAGCAACGCTCGGAACGTATTCTATCTTCTACGGAACCATCATGGCCCAAGCATCGGTGTCGGTTAAGACCGGCGCGGCGCTGAATGGCCGGGCTTTGGCACGGACTGGCGCGGTCACATTGGATGCCAACACGGCCGTTAACCCGGGACCGGCGGCCAACGACGGAGGGCCGGGGCCGCTGGTTGTTTACTGTCCACAGGGCTCCGCATTAGTCGGTGTCGCCTACAACTCCTTAGTGGCGGCCACGGGCGGCACGCCGGCCTACACGCTTTCCATCAATCCGGGATCGCTGCCCGCGGGTTTGAGCCTGAACGCTGCCACCGGGATTGTCACCGGGACGCCGACGGGAGCGGGCGGCACTTCCCTTTTTACCGCCAACGCGCAGGACTCCGCGGCAGGGACCGTGACCAATAATAGCTGCAGCATCATAGTGGCCGCGGCCGGCAACCAGGCTGATGTTTCGATCACCAAAACCGGTCCGGCAACTATGGGTGCCGGGGGCGCGAACATCACTTATAACCTCGCTGTAGCGAATGCAGGTCCAATTTCGGCGACCGGCGTGATTGTGTACGACCCCTTACCGGCGGGCACCACCTTTGTTTCCGCAACGCCGTCGCAGGGGACCTGCTCTGGCACAAGCACGGTCGTTTGTTCTCTGGGCACCATGATTAACGGTGGTTCGGCCACCGTTGTAATCGTGGTTGCGGGTCCAAACCCAGCCAGCCCGCTCTCCAACACGGCCACGGTTGTCTCCACAACCCCGGACCCGGTCACAGGAAACAACTCCTCAACCACGACCATGGGACTAGCGGGGACCACTCAAGGCGTTCCGTCGCTCTCGACCTGGGGCTTGGCCGGGCTCGCACTATTGCTGGCAGGGTTCGGGGTGCAATTCATCCGAAGATCGCACGCGTAGGGTGCCCCTTTAGTGCTGCGACCGCCTAAGAGTCGGTCTAGCCCGTAGGGCGAAAGATAGTAGCCCAGTGCGCCAGCACTGGGAGAACGGTGGTCCCGATTCAGCCCCGGGAACGGGGCGGAAGAACCGGGCGGCCGGTCCCTTCTTTCGCCCCGTTCCGGGGCTGGTAAACGCCGCACGCCTATTACCCACGGCTGTACGCCGTGGGCTACTGTCTGTCGCCCGTTGGGCTCTGCGCGCTACCCGATTGGCAATCGGCCAATATCGGCCTTCGAGAGAATCCTGGCAGCCACGCCGCGCTCTAGCGCCTCACCGGCCGACGGCAACCCCACCTGCCGCCGGCTTCGCGGTGCGCTGGTAGTTCGGAAACTCGGGACGCTTCGGCGCGATCGGCGGGTTCTTCTCCAACAATTGCAGCGCCATCGCCACCGCGCGCTCCAGTTGCGGATCGTGTCCCTCGCCTACCAGCTTGGGGTCCATCTCCACTTCCACGTCCGGCGCCACGCCGTGGTTCTCCACGTCCCACTGCCCCTCGGGACTGAAGAATCCGAAGTTCGGCGAAGTCACGCTGCCGCCATCCATCAGCGCGGGATATTGCGAAACGCCGATCAGCCCGCCCCAGGTGCGCTTGCCCACCAGCGGACCGATTTTGCCGTAACGGAACATCCACGGCATGGCGTCGCCGCCGGAGCCCGCCATTTCATTTATGATCATCACCTTGGGCCCCAGGATGGAAGCCGCCGGCGTGCGGTAGATGGCGCCGTAGCGCGGGCTCCAGAAGCCCATCAACTGGCGGCGCATGGCTTCGATGATATAGTCCGCCACCTGCCCGCCCGCATTGAAGCGCTCGTCGATCACCGCCCCCTGCTTGTCGGACTGCGCGAAGTAGTAGCGGTTGAAACTGGTCAGCCCGCCCACCGCCGTGTCCGGCAGGTAGACATAGGCCAGCTTGCCGCCGGAGAGTTGGTCCACCTTGCGCCGGTTGGCGGCCATCCATTCCGCGTGGCGCAACTGCAATTCGCTCGCGATGGGCACCACCGTGATTTCACGGGGGTTCGCGCCGGATTCGTCGGCGCCCGTCTGGAGCGCGACCTTGAGAGCGACCTTGAGAGCGACCTTGAGCACTACGGGCTTGCCTGCGGTATTTTCGAGCAGGCGCGACACATCGTCACTGCCCGCCAGCTCCTGGCCGTTGACGGCCAGCAGGTAGTCGCCCTCATTCACGTTCAAGCCGGGTTGCACCAGCGGCGCCTGTAATTGCGGGTTCCAGCTTTCCCCCGCATAGATTTTCTTGAAGCGGTAACGGCCGTTAGAGATCTCGTAATCCGCGCCCAGCAGGCCGCCCGGAATGGTCCTGGCAAGCGGAATATTGCCGCCACCGCCGCGCAGGTGGCCGCTCGTCATCTCGCTCAACATGTCCTTGAAGATGTAGTTCAGGTCGGCGCGCGAGGAGAGCGAATCCAAATACTTCTCGTACTCCTTCTCCGCTTCCAATGTGTTCACGCCGTGCAGATTCGGATCGTAGAAGTAGCTGCGCTCGATGCGCCATACCTCGTGGTACATCTGTTTCCACTCGGCGACGGGATCCACGTTGACTTCGATAGTGGCCAGCTTCAAGGCACCCTCGCCCGCCTTCACGGGAGTGGCGGAGGGCACGATGACGTAGCTCGGAACCGGCGGGACCGCGCCGGGAGCGGCTCGCCCCGCACCGGCAGGGCCGCTCATGCGCAGCAGCATCTTGTCGCCGTTGGCGGAGAGGTCGAACGAAGCCACGCCATCCGCCAGCTTTTCGGTCTTGCGCGTCTTGAGGTCGAAGCGCGTCAGCGTGCCGCCCACGGCACCACCGGCGCCGCCGCGCCCACCACCGCCGCCAGCGGGTGCGGGCTCCAGCACAAAGACCATGCCGGGACGTCCGGCATCGAGGTCCGTGTAGGCGCGCGCCGGTAACGGCAGGGGGACGATGCGCTGCTGCAACTTGTCGAAATCGATGCGCACCGGCTTGGGCGGAGCCTCCGGCACTACCGCCGCGGCGCCCGCCGCACCTGCACCCACGCCCGCCGCACCTGCCGCCGCACCTGCACCGCCGCGGCCGCCGCGCCCGCCATCCGCCGCCGCTTTCGGCGCGCCTTCCTCATCGCTCTCTGGCGCCAGGGGCGACGCGATATGGTTGGGCAGCACCGCCAGGTAAATGGTGCTCGTGACCTGGTGTTCGTCGCTGCTCATATCGAGCCCGCTGGTGGTGGGTCCGTAGTTCGTGCTCGCCATGAAAAACAGATACTGCCCGTCGCGGTCGAAGACCGGACGTTGCGCGTCGCTCATGCCATCGGTAATCTGCACGCTCTTGCCGCTCTCCACCGAATAAATCCAGATGGCGCGCAGGCGGTTGGGAAGGAATTTGTCGAACGCGATCCACGCCGAATCGCCCGACCAGTTGAACCCACGGTCGAGATCGTAGATAAGATTGGTATCCACCTTGGTGGCCTTGCCGGTAGAGATCTCCACCATCCACAGGTTGTCCATGTTGTCGTTGAACGCGATGGCCTTGCTGTCTGGCGACCACTTGGGGCCGAAGTAGAAGGCCGATTTGCCGGCCAGCGGGACCTTCTTCGTCTCCCCCGCCCCGTTCTGCGGCTTGATGTGCAGTGCGTATTCGCCGGATTCGTCGGAGAAGTAAGCGATGGTCTTGCCGTCCGGCGACCACGCCGGCGTGCGCTCCATGACGCCGGGCGTATTGGTCAGATTGCGCACCTCGCCCTTCTCGGCGGGGACCGTCACCACCTCGCCGTGGGCTTCGAAAACCGCGCGCACGCCGGTGGGCGAAATCGCGGCGTTGCGCAGTTCCCGCGAAACGTTCTGGAAGTGCGGGCGCACTTCGGTGAGGTCGGCGGCAATCTCGATCTTGACGGCGTGCTCCTTGCCGCTCGGGATGTCGTAGATATGTATCTGCCCGAACTGCTCGTAAACGATGCCGCCCGGCCCGGCGCTAGCCGCGGTGATGTCCTTACCGGAGTTCTTGATCAGCTCACTGACCTTTTTGGATTGCGGATCGTAGCTGAACAGCGTCATCGGGCCGTTGCGGTCGGATAGAAAATAAGTCTTGTCGCCGATCCACATGGGATAGATGTCATTGGAATCGGTGCGCGGCACCTTGACCGTCGTCAGGTCGGCAAAATTGACCAGCCACAAGTAACTCGCCGAGCCGCCGCGATAGCGCTTCCAGGCCACGAAGTTGGTGAATCCGGGTGCGAACTGGCCGCCATCCAGCGGCGCGTAGAGCATGCGTTTGCCATCCGGCGAATAGGCGCCCATGCAGCCCATGGGCAGCGGCAGCACTTCGGGAAGCCCGCCTTCGGCCGCCACCGTGTAAAGTTGCGTGTACCGCGACTGGCTCAGCCGGTTGGAGCGGAAAAGAATGCGCGCGCCGTCGGCGGTCCAGCCCACCACGCGGTCCGCGTCCGGGTGAAACGTCACGCGTTTGGGAACGCCGCCGCTTGCGGACACGGTGAACACGTCCACATTGCCGTCGTATTCGCCGCTGAAAGCCAGCGTCTTGCCATCGGGCGAAAAGGCGGCATCGCTCTCGAAGCCCGGGCCCGACGTCAGCCGTGTGGCCACACCGCCTTCGCGGCTGACGCGCCATAGATCGCCCGCATAGGAGAATACGATCTCGGTCTTGTTCATCGCCGGCTTCTGTACCAGGTGGATGGCGCCAGGCGCGGCGAATGCGGTAGAAATGCCGGCGCTACAGAGCGCGGCAAGGGCGAAGATTTTCATGAGTTCGGTCCTTTCCGAACCTCAATTCTACCCGAACTGAACCCGCATCAGATCTGAAAGTCCATAACGTAACTGCCGCGCGACATCTTGGGAATCACTTTCACGTTGGCCGCTTCCATGATAACCAGTGAATTGGCCGGAACGCTGGTCGTGAGGAAGACACTGGCGCCTATGGTACTGCCTGCTCCCACCACCGTGTCGCCCCCGATAATTGTGGCGCCGGCGTACACGGTTACTCGATCTTCGATGGTGGGATGGCGTTTGTGGCCGCGCAACGCCTGGCCGGCGGCGAGTGATTTCGCAACCAAGCCGACGCCTTGATACATCTTGACGTGGTTGCCAATCATGGCCGTCTCGCCCACCACCGTGCCGGTGCAGTGATCCACGAAGAAATGGGTGCCGATTTGCGCCCCCGGATGGAGATCCATGCCGGAGCGGGCGTGGGCCCACTCGGTCATAATGCGGGGAATCAGCGGGATGTCGTCGAGGTACAACTCGTGCGCCAGCCGCTGCACCGCAATGGCTTCGATGAAGGGATATGCAACAATCACTTCATCCTTGCTGAATGCGGCCGGGTCGCCATTGTAGGCCGCCTCCGTATCCGTCTGGAGCAATTCGCGAACCCGCGGCAGGTTGTCGAGGAACCTGAGGGTGAGCGTGCGCGCCATCTCCGACAGGTCCGCGTCTTCGGGTCTACACGGCAGGGCGTATTCGAGGCTCTTCCCTATTTCGTTTTCGAGACGGCCAAGCACGCTATCGAGAAGCACGATGGTTACGGCGCCGATTTCCGAGGAATGGATGGGCTTTTCGTCGTAGTAGCCGGGAAACAGCAAGCGCAGCAGGTCGACCGTGATATCGGCGATAGCGCGCTTGGACGGCAGATTCTTTCCGTCCACGTGATTGATCCCGCCGGCGTGGTCATAGGACGCCAGCAGGCGCTCCGTCAATTGGGCCAATGTCACCGGCACGCGGCGGTTTTCCCAACGCTGCTGAACGAGTTCCTCATAATATATAAGCTTAACCCAAACGCGCCTCGACCCCATCCAGGAAGGGGGAACCTCTAGCCCTACGGGCGAGTGGTCGACTTCGGTTCAGCCTGCGCCTGCAACCAGTCGTCAGCCTGCTTTTGCGCCACTTCTTTCGCCATGCCGTAGCGTTCCTGCAAGCGGCCCACAAACTGTTCCTTGCTTCCGGCCATGAAGGCCAGGTCATCGTCGGTGAGCTTCCCCCACTGCTTCTGGACCACGCCCTTCATCTGCTTCCACTTACCTTCCATTGAATCCCAATTCATGATTTCGCCTCCGCCCATATTTGAGCATGCGCCTGCCCACCGTGCCTTTGCGCACAGAGTGGCATAAGGCTCTGGCTTGCAAGGTGATCGCTTCTAACGGGCCCGGCTCTGATTGGAGCGGCTGCTGACTAGGGGTTCTCTCGATTGGCCCGCGTCTGTGCAACGCTCTCATCTCCATGTCACGCCACCCAAGGAACGGCCAATCGCATCATTTCAGGTCCGCTGCGGTTGACTAAGGTTAGCGATGGATATCCTTCGGCCATTGCCGCCCATTACTTTCTGTCATAATCCACCCTCACCGGGCGCCTCCGGGGCCAGAGTTAACTTTCGACATAGCCGAAGTACCCGCAAAATCGTCACTCAAATACTCACGATATCGCTTTACCATCCGGCGTATTCCTGTCAGACTCGGACTAGGTTATATATCGGGTACTTCCAGGAGTAAGGTAACCCATGCAACTTGGCAATCCGCAAACCATTGAAGATCTTCTCTCCAGCTTCGGACAGCCGGTGCGAGGTTCGCGCCATCGGGCTCTGGCCGTTGTAACGCTCAAACCCGTCCGCGCGCACAAGATCACCCGTTGCGCCTGCGGTTGCACTTGCCGCACGTGCTCCGATAACGCTCGCTGGGAGCGCATTTTTCAGGAGAAATTCGCGGATCCCGGCTACTACTCACATCCCACAACCAGAAATGGCTCCAGTTTGTCGGATTGCTGACGCCGCTACCGCCACATCCGGCCAGCCCGGGCATCGCCTCTCAGGCGCCACCGCCCGGCCCCGATGCTTGGTTGAGCGTCAATAACAGTACGTTTCCCACCGCTCCCCGTAAATTAACCTGCAACATTTTCCTGGACTGGACCATCCTACGGGTATGGAGCCGCCGGCTGAAAGGCGTGGAAAGTTGCGTTTCGTGCTGGATCGCACGATTCGTTTCCGCTTTTCTGCCAAGCGACCGACGCCCCGGTGGACTGCCGGTACGATCCTCGACATCAGTTCCAGCGGGCTCAGTTTCCGCTGCCGCCGGCCGCTTCCGTTGGGAGGCCACCTGGAACTCATCATCGATTGGCCCGCGGATGACCGGCGCCTCGTCAGCCTTCATGCCTCGGGCTTTGTTGTGCGCAGCAGCGGTACCAGGACTGCCGTACGCATGACCTCGCACCGTTTCCGCATCGCAGACATACTCGCGACTCCCATCATTCAAACCGCCCTCGCGTAAGTCCCCGCAACATTTTCCAATCGAAGGA
>JANYJN010000167.1 GCA_025358475.1 Candidatus Solibacter sp. | reverse complement strand
TCCGGCGCCGCGAGCTTCGTCACGCCCACCGTGGTGCGCGCCGGACGAGGGTCGGGGAAGAACGACGTGTAGACTGCGTTCATCCGCGGAAATAGATCCATATCGGTGAGGTAGACCTGGACGGACACAACGTCTTTGTACGTCATGCCGGCGGCTTTCAGCACGATTCCGATATTGCCCAGCAGGGTCTTCACCTCAGTCTCGAAATCGGCCGGGACCTGCTTGGTCTTGAGGTCCTGGCCGATCTGGCCAGAGACGTAGAGCGTGCCATCCACCAGGATTCCGGGGCTAAAGTTCGGGCTGCCGCCGGCGAATTCGGGCGGCACGATGCCCTTCTTTTCGGCCGCCAGCGGCATGGCCAACAAAACGAGAAGCGCGCAAAAGTTTCGCATGCGTGCAATGTAGCATAGAGAAGGGGAAGATATCGGTGATGGAAACGGGATTGAAAGACAAGGTAGTCATCGTGACCGGCGGTGCCAGCGGTATCGGCCTCGCCACCGCCCGGCGCTTCGCCCAGGAAGGCTGCAAGGTCGCCAGTTGGGACTTGAATGACGGCGAAGCTCAGGCGGGCGGCGGCATTTTTCAAAAGGTGGATGTCTCTAACGCCGCCTCCGTGCAGAGCGCGGTGGAAGAAGTGGCGGCACGGCTCGGCGCGGTCTTTGTCCTGGTCAACAACGCGGGCATCCTGCGCGATGGCCAGCTTGTCAAGTATAAGGACGGCGCGCTGTCGGGCATCATGAGCGACGAACAGTTCGATGCCGTGATCGGCGTCAACCTGAAAGGCGTGTTCACCTGCACGCGCGCGGTCGTGCCGCGCATGATCCAGGGTGGCGGCGGCGTGATTCTGAACGCGTCCAGCGTGGTCGGCCTGTACGGTAACTTCGGGCAGACCAATTACGTGGCCGCGAAGGCGGGAGTTATTGGCATGACCAAGGTCTGGGCGCGCGAGTTAGGCAAGTACCAGATCCGCGTGAATGCCGTGGCGCCGGGGTTCATCGCTACCGGCATGGTGATGCAGATGCCGGAAAAGGTTCTGCAAGGCATGGTGGGGCACACGCCATTGGGGCGAATAGGGCAGCCCGAGGACATCGCCAACGCCTACGCCTGGCTGGCGTCGGACCAGGCCTCTTTCATTACGGGCACGGTGCTCAGTGTGGATGGTGGCGTGGTGACCGGAACGTAGATTGACGGACAGAAATGGCGCTGTTAGAGTGAGAATAGCTTCCACACGATGACCCAAGGAGACACGGCGCATGACCGGGATCCAGTTCGTAACCGATGAGAAGGGCTGCAAGGTGGCCGTTCAGATCGATCTCAAAAAACACGGCGCGCGACTAGAGGATTTCTGGGACGGGCTGGTTTCGGAATCGCGCCGCAAGGAAAAGGGGATACCGCTTGGGAAAATCAAAGCGGACCTTGTAAAACGCGGCCGGATGCGTGGATAATTATTCCGTTCAGGTGAAACCTTCCGCACGGAAGGAACTCGAAGCGTTACCGGATAGCATGCTGGTCCGTGTCGTCCAGAAACTTGAGTCGCTGGGCCATGCGCCACGGCCCACGGGATGCAAAAAGCTAAAAGGCTACAAAGATCAGTGGCGCGTCCGGGTTGGTGACTGGCGGGTGGTGTACGTCATCGACGACGCGGCGAAGCTCATCAGCATCATGCGCATTGCACACCGGAGCGAGGTGTACGAGCGATGACTGCGGGGCGCGCCTTATCCCGAGCTACAGGCTAGTTGGCCGGCGGTGAATGGACGACCGCATAATTGGAACAGGACATTACCGTGAAATCTATCTACATCGCCACTTTCCACCAGTCGAAGTTCGGCAAGCTGATGGGCATGACCGTGCCCCGCATTCTGGACTCTGCCATCCAGGGCGCCTGCCGCCAAATCGGCACTGTGCCCGCGGCATTGGACGTGGGCAGCGTCGCCGCGGCCTGCAATTTCTCCCTCAACGAGCAGGGTTTACTCGCCGGGCTGATGGCCGATACGCCGGGCATGGAAGGCAAGCCCATCGAAGCGGTGGAGAACGCCTGCGCCTCGGGTGGGCAGGCTGTCCTCTCTGTGATCCAGAAACTGCAACTCGGCATGGGCGAAACCGGCATCGCCGTGGGCTACGAAAAGATGCGCGATGCCGAAGGCAAGATGGACGGCAAACTCATCGGCAAAGTACTCGGCTACTTTTCCCATCCCGACGAGCGCGCGGGCAAGGTCTTCGTCTTCCCCCACCTTTTTGCCGAAGTCATGCGCGAGTACATGGACGCCTATGGGGTTACCGAACGCGACCTGGCGGCCATCGCGGTGCAGGAGTATGCCAACGCGCGCTTCAACCCCTACGCGCAGATGAACAAGGTGCAAATTACCCTCGACCAGGCGCTGAAGATCGAGGGCTTCAATCGCTACGTGGTGGAGGGGCTGCCGCTCAAGACCTACGATTGCTCGCAAATCACCGATGGCTACGCGTCGCTGATCCTCGCCACCGACGCAGGACTGGCGAAGCTCGGCGTTCCCAAATCCGAGTGCGTGGAGGTGGCGGGATGGGGACAGGCCACCGACCCCATTCGCAAGGCCGGCCGCGATGTGCTGCATCCGGCGGGCGCGTACCGTGCCATGCGCGCGGCCTACCAGATGGCGCAGGTCAAACCTGAAAACGTGAACGTCGCCGAAGTGCACGATTGCTTCACCGTGATGGGCGCGCTGGGCACGGAAGTGATCGGCAAAGCCGAGCCCGGCAAAGGCGCCCAATACTGGGTGGATGGCAAGGCGGCGCCCGATGGCGAATGCGCCATCAACACATCCGGCGGGCTGATCGCCAAGGGGCACCCCATCGGCGCCACCGGAATCGCCATGATCGGCTGGAGCGCGCTCCAACTTCTCGGCAAAGCACCGGCCGAATTGCAGGTGCGGAATCCGCGGGCCGCCGCGACGTTTAATATCGGCGGCCCAATCTGCGCCAGCGTTTGCACCGTGTTGAAGGCGGGATAGACCATCGCCTTTCGTGGCCTGTAACGATAATTCTGAACGCCGATGTATTGAACTTCACAGGTAAGGACCAGGAATACGTGGACCGCTTCTTCGTACCGGCATTCAGCGCGCCGGCGGACTGCGCGCGGCGCGCCTCCTGACCGAGAATAGAGAGTAATGATCGCTTCCATCAACCCCGCCACGGGAGAAGTCGTGGCCACCTTCGACTCGCTCACCGAATCGCAGTTGAACGAGAAACTGGCGCGCGCAACGGAGGCGTTCCGCACTTATCGCCACACCACACTCGCGGAACGCGCCGGCTGGATGCGGCGCGCTGCCGAAATCCTGGAAACGGAACAAGATGCATTTGCCCGCATCATGACGCTCGAAATGGGCAGGCCGCTGGTGGCCGCGCGCGCGGAGGCCGCCAAGTGCGCCACCGCCTGCCGCTATTACATTGAGCACGCCGCGCGCCTGCTGGCCGATGAGTTGGTGGACACCGGCGGCCCCATGAGCTTCATCCGCTATCAACCAATTGGCGCGGTGCTCGCCGTGATGCCCTGGAATTTTCCCTTCTGGCAGGTCTTCCGCTTCCTCGCCCCGGCTTTGATGGCGGGCAACGTGGGCCTGCTCAAACACGCGTCCAACGTGCCGCAGTGCGCGCTCGCCATCGAAGACATCGTGCGGCGCGCCGGATTCCCCGCTGGCGTGCTCCAGGCGCTATTAATCGGCCCTGAGATGGTGCACGGGCTAATTGACGACCCGCGCGTTAAGGCCGTCACCCTGACCGGCAGTGAGCCGGCCGGCCGCAAGGTGGCGGCGCAAGCCGGCCGGCAGATCAAGAAATGCGTTCTGGAACTGGGCGGCAGCGATCCCTTCGTCGTCATGCCCAGCGCCGATCTGGACGCCGCCGTGCGCACCGCAGTGCAGGCGCGCGTTATCAACAGCGGCCAAAGTTGCATAGCCGCCAAGCGCTTCATCGTGGAAGAAGGCATCGCCGATGAGTTCGAGCGGCGCTTCGTGGAGGCCATGGCAGCCCTGGTGGTGGGCAACCCCCTACTGGAGACCACCGAGGTCGGTCCGCTGGCGACGCCCGTGATCCTCCATGAACTCGGCGAGCAGGTGCGGCGCTCCGTGGCGGCGGGCGCGCGCGTGCTCACCGGAGGGCACAGGATTGAGCGCCCCGGCAATTATTACGCGCCCACCGTGCTGGTGGACGTGCCGGAGGATTCGCCCGCGTATCGCGAGGAGTTGTTCGGACCGGTGGCAGTGTTGATGCGCGCGCGGGGAATCGACGCCGCCATCCGCCTGGCCAACGATACGCCGTTCGGACTGGGCGCCAGCGCCTGGACCCGCGATGCCGCCGAGCAGGAGCGCTTCATCGAGGAGATCGATGCCGGGATGGTGTTC
>JANYJN010000141.1 GCA_025358475.1 Candidatus Solibacter sp. | reverse complement strand
CTCTGTATGGCCTACAGGTCGGGCTGATGTGGTTCATCCCCGGCATGATCCTGGCTTGCGGATACTTTGTCTACACCTATCGCAGTTTCTCCGGCAAGGTGAAACTGGACGGCTAGACCTCCGACGGTCTGAAGTTGTGCTCTTGGGTGCAACCGCTCGCTCACGGCCGGGGCTGCGATCAGAGCTCCGACGGTCAGCGAGCGGGTTTGCGGTAACACCGAATCCAGCGGCCGGGGCACTAGGGCCAGTATCGAGAGTGGGCGAAGACGAAGATCCCAGAAGTTGGGTGTGAGAACCGCGCGCGCTCGGCCTTGATCGGTTTGATCTCTCCGATGGTAATTGCGAAGGCGTGCTGCGCCGGTCAAAGCCAGGGGTCAGCAACGCTGTGCGCGGCCCCACCTGCCCATGAACACTACCGTGTTTTGTCATGGAGTCTGCTGCGGCGCATGTAACCTACAGGCTCTGCCGACGGCGAAGCCAGAGCTATCGCGGGCGGGCGCAACTGCGCGAAAACGCGCAGTGAAACGGGTGCAATCGGCAAAAGGACATGCGGTTCGCCGAGTATCTCCACACCGACATTTCCACAGACTGAAGCGGAACGCAACGCTCTACTAAAAGCTTCAGCTTCATTATTTTTTTAGTTGCGCAATTTCGCAACTGATGTTATTAAGAATTAAAGAGCTTATTTAGCTTTTTACGAGGTCTTACTAAATGCGCAGAATCGCGTTCGTCTTATCGTTGATCATTCTGATACAGCTAGCGGGGCCGGCGGCATGGGCCGGCAACGCAGCCGGCACGACCGCCCCGGACGGAGTGGCCGCGGCCCCGGAAGCGGACACTTCCAACGAGCTGAAGCAGGAGTTGGAAAAACTCAAGAAAGCAGTTGCCGCCCTCGAAGAGCGGCTCAAGGCACAGGAGAAACAAGCCCAGGCTCCGGCTCTGACGATGGTGCCGCAGCAGCCGGTCTCCGAACTGGTAACCAATGTCAAAGAACTCGACCAACGAGTTTCGCAGACGGAGCGCGAACAGGCACTGGACCGGCTGAGGATCACGGGGGACTACCGGTTTGAAGCACACGCCATAGCGGGGCAAGTCCCGGCGCATTTCGATGGCATGGCGCTGCAAAACCTGGTGGTCAAAACCATGTTTGCGATGCCTATTCTAGGCCGGCCGCCGGGCAGCGTCGCGGAAATCAACAACACGGTCGCCGGCCACTATTCCGACTACCAATTCTTCACGAGCAACCTGACATTCGATAAATTGAAACAGGGCATGGCCTCTTTCCCGGCCCCCTTGCAACAGCAACTGTTCGGCATGTTAATGCCCTCTACTTTTACCCCGGCGTACAAGGACAACAACGCCGCGCTGTTCACCAACCGGCTGCGGCTGAACATCGATGCCAGGGTTGCCGATAACGTGTCGTTTACCGGAAGGCTTAGCATGTACAAAGTCTTCGGCGACTCCACCGGTGTACAGGTGTTCAACGGCCAGCCGAACAGCCTCAACTCGGATGGCTCTACCAGCGGCGTTCCGAATTCGGACCAATTGCGCGTGGAGAGAGCATATTTCAGTTGGAACAATATCGCCGGCTCTAAACTGTACCTCTCGATTGGGCGCAGGCCCTCTACCGGCGGTCCGCCGATGAACTACCGGCAGGATGAACTGCGGGGCGGAACGCCCTCCGGTGCGCTGATCGATTACCAGTTCGACGGCATCACGGTGGGCTATAAGTTCACCGAAAACATGGTCTGGCGGCTGTGCTGGGGGCTAGGCTACGAGTCCGGCTTTGGCAATGGCAACCTGCTCAAACTGCCTCAGGACAGGCTCAAGGACTCCCATTTTCTGGGCGCCAATCTAGACTTGTGGAACTCGGAGACCACCCTGATTCAGGCTACCTACGCGCATGCCTTCAACGTGACGGATGGCTTTAACGGCCTGATGGTGCTGCCCGCAAATCCTCTGACCGGCGACCCAGTAGGCGCGCCAGTGGTCATGCGCTACACGCCATCCGCCAACCTGGGCGGCATTCACCTTTTTGGCATGAACACCACGCACCGCGCCAAATCCTTCGACCTCTACGCCAGCGGCAATCTCTCAGCGACCCGGCCCAACGGCAAGACTACGCCGTTCGGGGGGCTGATGTCGGACCCGTTCGAGACGCCCGTGAACCGGCAAGGCTACATGGTATTGGCCGGCCTTCGCTACAATTTCGCGAACGATGAGCGGACCAAGCTAGGGTTCGAGTTCAACCACGGTACCGAATACTGGTTCAATTTCGCCCAAGCCTCCGACGATATCATCGCTCCCAAGACTAACACTCGCGGAAACGTGGTTGAGACATACCTCACGCATCGCATCAACAGCCGCTTCATCTTTAAGGCCGATTTTATTAAATACCTTTACGACTATTCCGGTTCAGGATGGCACGTGGGTGCGCCCAAGGCGTTGGATTCGAAACCGACACTCGGGTTCCCAACGTATAGCGGCGCCACCATGTTCTCGGTGGGGCTGACCGCGCGGTTCTAAGTATGGGTTGTGCCGGGCCGGTACAAACCGGCCCGTACTTTCTGAATGAATGGAGATTTGTCATGTTCCAAACCAATCGTCGAGTTCGATTTGTCATCAGCGCACTGGCAGCGGTGTTTGTGGCCGTGCTGCTTTCCACCATCGCCCTGGCGGGCTCACCGAAGGGTAGTGAAACCAAGGGGCGCAATTACTTCCGGCAGTCCTGCAAGGAGTGCCACACGAAAGGAGCCAAGGGAGGCGAAATTACACCGATGAGTAAGACGCAGGCGCAGTGGCGCATCTATTTCACCAAGGTTAAGCACGCAGGGGGCACTGAGCCGCTGAATAAGGTGATGCCCGACACGCAACTGCTTGACGTGCAGACTTACCTGATCAATCACGGCGCCGACTCCCCTCAGCCCGAAACCTGCGGGAAGTAGCGCCAAACACCATTGCGCGGTTGCCAGGCGTTCGCAAAGGACTGCCGGAAGGCACCTGCGCCATGGGTTTCGAATCGGTTTGAGGAAGCAGCCATGTATCACAAACACTATCAGGTAGTCCTGGGAATCGTGTTCCTGTTCCGCGCCGCCGGGGCACAGGCCCCCGCCGCGGTTTCACCGCAGCGCGTTCTCAGCAGACTCGCTCATCCCGCCGTTGTGCTGAAGGATGAGGCAGGCCGGAACGTGCTGGAAACGGGAAAGCCCATCAGCACCCGCCAGACGTGCGGAGATAAGTGCCATGACTACGAGTTCATTGCCGGCGGCTTTCATTTCCAACAGGGAAAAAGCGAAATGGATGGGAAGATGCTGGGCTCTCACGGTGTCGCGCCATTCAACTCATCGCCCGGCATGTTTGGGAAATTCTCTTTGATTCCGAACCGGCAACTGACGCACGCCGGGATCACGGACACGGCCGACGCGGACATGAGCCAACCCGAGTGGCTCACCAAGTGCGGTGGCTGCCATACCGGCGGCGGCATCTCAGAGTATGACTTGCGCGGCCGGAGGTTCCTCAGTTCCGCCGCGAAGGCGGATGGACCGCTGGACCCCAGCTACACGATTCGGGACCGCGAAACGGGCAAAGTAGTGCCGTGGGACTGGGAGAAAAGCGGAGTCGCCGAGGCGGACTGTTTCCTCTGCCACGTCCCTAAGGCAAGCCGCGGCGCGCGGCGGAAGCAAATGACGGCGGGGAACTTCCGCTGGGCGAATAACGCGACGCTCATCGGGACGGGCCTGGTTGCGGAACAGGATAAGGGCACCTTCACCTATAATCGCGCCGCCTTCAACGCGGATGGCACAGTAAAGCCGGAAACCCTGGATCTCTCCGACCCCGCCATCGAGAACTGTGCGATGTGCCATGGTTTCACCGCTAGAAACGCCACCACAATCCAACCCATCCAGTTCGCCGATATCGCGCGCGGCACCGAAAAGGCCGGTTGGATTTACAACGGGGCCAAGATCAGCGATACGGTCTCGCCGAAAATTGTAGGGAAAGAGAAGATGGACTATCCCTGGGATGTCCACGCCGCGAAGGGAGTGGTCTGCATCGACTGCCACTTCGCCCCAAATAACCCGGGCCGGATGATTCACGAGGATCCGAAGAAGAATCTCCGGTATAAGCCCATCGGCGAAGACATCGCCGTCTATCTGAAACGGCCTGACCACAATCTGGCCCGCGGCAACATCCCTCCGGAAACCGTCAACATGACTAGCCATAACACCATGAGGGCTTGTGGAGACTGTCACGACGCGGAGAAAGGCCATGCCTTCCTGCCTTACAAAAGCAGGCACTTCAAGGCGCTGGCCTGTCAGACCTGTCACATACCGGCCGTCCACTTCTGGGCGTACCGGAGCGACGATTGGGGCTTCCTCATGGATACCGGTACCAGCCGGATCACATTCCGCGGCATTGAAGGAAGCATAGTGGACCCGGAGAGCGACGTGACAGGGTATCTACCCGCATACATCACCTCGCCCGACAAGAACAACAACCTTCAGATACGGCCGACGAACCTCATCACCGGAGTTTACTGGTTTGACAAAGTCAAAGGACGGCCCGTGTTTACGTGGCAAATGCAAACTGCCTTCTTCGCGGGGCGCGACGGGGAGGACTGGAAATACCGTCCGGAAATTGTCAAGGCCTTCGCCGACAAAGAGGGCATCATCGACATTCCGCAAGCCGTCTATGACACGCCCGGCAAGATCGCTCTGGTTAGGGGACTGCTGCAACAATACGCAGGCGTCGCCGACCCGGAACTGCGAATTGACGTGGCGCCGTGGGCCATGAGCCACAGCATCGTAGGGAAGAAGCAAGCCACGAAGGAGTGCACGGCCTGCCACGCGGGCAACAGCATTCTGCGCCGTCCTGTGGACCTCAATAGTTTCCTGCCGCGCGGCGTGCCCGTCATTTACCGCGGCAAGAACATGAACGTGGTCAATTACCAAGGCAGGGAATTCACGTTCGACAATCAGCCCCTTCTAAGTTCCTTCTACATCATTGGGAACAGCAGGGCGCCTTGGGTGGAGTGGCTGGGCTGGCTCTGTGTGGCGGGCGCCATTCTATTCGGTTTATTGCACGGCACTCTACGCATGTTGAGAGGTCGCTTATGAATTCTTCAACGGCTTTGTATACCCTTCATGAGAGGATTTGGCACTGGCTGCAGGCAGCGGCCATGATGCTGCTGATCCTCACCGGCCTGGCCATTCACTACCCGGACCGCTTCCCGCTATTGGGCTCCATGGCCAACGCGATTCGCTGGCACTCTTGGATGGGGTTCGCGCTGATCCTGAATGCATTTCTCGGCATCTTCTATCACTTGACGGCGGAAAAGTACCATCATTTCCTGCCTAGGATGGACGACTTCACCGGGGCTGCCGTGCAACAGGCCCGGTTCTATCTCTACGGCATCTTCAAAGGCGAAAAGCATCCCCTGGAGACCGATCCGCGCCGCAAGTTGAATTCCCTTCAGAAGATCACGTACCTCGCGCTGCTCAACGTCCTGCTGCCATACCAGATCGTTACCGGCGTGCTGATGTGGGGCGCCGACCGTTGGCCGCAACTCTTCGACCGAGCCGGGGGACTTTGGTTTTTGGGCCCTGCCCACACGCTGGGATCCTATCTCTTTCTGGCCTTCCTGATCGGCCACATCTATCTGGCCACGATCGGACCCAGCCCCTGGAGCCACCTGCGAGCCATGACAGTGGGCCAGGAGACGCCGGCGCCGACCGAGGGAGATTGAAAAACAGTGTGGGCGGAGCAACCTGCCATTCCGGACGGCAAGATCGAAATACGGGCGAATACGTTATACAATGCAGGTGAGAGCAGTGATGCCGAAAACAGCAAAAAGCGAGGTTGACGACCGGATCTTCGAGATGCAGGTGCGGATCTGCAAGGCCTTCGCACACACCACTCGTCTTCGCATGTTGGACCTGCTCGCAAAGCGCGAACTTACGGTTTCCGATCTTCAATCCGCCCTAAAGATCACGACCCCCAACGTTTCTCAGCATCTCTCGATTTTGAAAGGGGCCGGCGTGGTTGCCACGCGCCGTGAGGGCAAGCAGATCTATTGTTCGCTAGCCCTGCCGGAAGTAAAACAGGCCTGCCAACTGATCCGGGACGTGCTGCGCGCTCAAGTCCGTAACGAACGCAAGCTGGTTATATGACTGGGTCGCGGCGCGGCGGATCATGGCAGGGTGAATATCTCGCAGCACCGCCGCTAACTCACGACCGCGAACAGCCTCGCGGCATCGCGGTTACGCACCGGTCCTGGAACGCATCAGCGGATTAGTCCGCGGCCGGTGCCGCAACTCTATCCACGGCGCGTCGGAGTTTTTCGTTCACCTGCCGCGCCATAGCTTCCATTGCCGGGTTGCCGACCACGGAGAGCATCTTCGCCGCATCCACAACTCCCACGTGGATTCGGCCGCCCTGCTCATACACAACCGCATTGCACGGCAGCAGCAACCCCAGGTTAATTTCCTCCTGTAGAGCCTGGTAAGCGACGGGCGGGTTGCAGGCGCCCAGGATGAGGTACTTTGGAAACTCGACGCCCAGTTTCTCCTTCAACTTGGCCTGAATGTCGATCTGGCACAGAATCCCGAAGCCCTCGGTCTTGAGGGCGGCTTCGATTTTGAGGACGGCCTCTTCAAACTCCAGCGCCACCTCTCGTACATAACCATAACTAATCGTTTTGGCAGTCTGCATGATACTCCTACGTCCCCTTCAAGATAACCCACTACGTCAGCGTGTCCGCTTTTCCGGTGCGGCTGGTGGTTTCCGTATCGTTTCTTTACGCCGCGCCGCGAACCTATGCTCTGTAGGGTGGCAGCATGATGACCCACCGCTCGCGCGACTTGAGTGCGTGGGGTAAAGGCCGGAAACCGCATCAGATTTCCTGGGAGGACCTCGACCCCTCGTACCGTGGCATTCTATGTGGCCGAACGGGCGTGACTCACTTAGGGTTTGGTTACGTTGAACGGCGAGTTGGTCATGGCGCCCATCACCGTTCCGTAGCTGGTTTGCAGGCGAACCTGGCGAACTCCGATGGCGGCGGCCGGCAAAATCTGAACGGAAGCAGTGATCTGCGTTCCTGCCGCGTTGGCTTGAATGTTCGACACTTGGATGTTCGTATCCGCTTGGCCGGACCCGCTTCCGGACCCTCCGCCCATCATGCCGCCGCCCATGCCGCCTCCTGCGAGGACGAACTCTATCCCTTGGGTGCCCTGGAAGCCGGACCCCGCGATGGTCAAAGTGATCGTACTGCCGGCGGGTGCGCTGCTCGGCGTGATTGCGGAAATCAGCGGCATGGCGAATTGCCCCTGCCGCTCCGTGTCCCCCGCGTTCATGCGCGTCATTATCCCGTAGCTTGCCAGATCGACGACATCCAGCGTTCCAGTTCCTTCCGCGAGTACGAGCAGTTGGTTCTTCGCGGTGTTGACTGCAAGCGCCATTGGACCCGGGTCGACGGGGAAGGTTTTCACCACGGTTGCGGACGCGAGATCGGCCACGGTGACACTGGCGGTCATCTGGTTTGCGATGTAGACCGTGTTGCCGTTTAAGGCGACTGCACCGGGACCCATGCCATTCCAGGTGCTGGTGGAGACCTGCGTGAAGGCCTTGGTGCCGAGGTCGAGGATCAGGAATCCGTTGGACATCGGTGTCGTAATGACGGCCTTGTTCGCTTGGGCGGAGATGGCGACTTCGCGGGGACGGGATCCGGCGGGCAGCGCTACGTTCGTCACTGTGTAATTCGTCAGATTGATGATGGAAATGGAGCCTGCCTGCATATTTGCGACCACCGCCGTGTTGCCGGCGACCGCGATGCCGCTAGCTCCGAGGCCGACGTTGACGGTCTGGGCAACTGCCTTGGCGGCAGTGTCGATCACTGAAACGGTGCCGCTGCCGGCATTAGTCACCAGGAGATTCGATCCCGAAAACGCCAGGTGGCTGGGATAGTAACCGGTGCCAACTACCGAGAGCATTTTGTTTTGAGAGAGATCGATCAGCGCGATGGAAGCCTTGGCGCTCAACCCTACCGCGGCCATGGTCCCCGCGGCATTCACGGCAATCGTGTGAGCTTGCGACCCGCTCGGAAGCGTAATCGTCGCGGTGGTCGAGTTGGAAGCTAGCGAGATGACGCGGACAACGTCGTTGTTTTCGTCGGTGACCAAGGCGGTGGTATTGGCGGCATTGAACGCCATGTAGCTCATCTCATGGCCGCGAGCCATATTCTCGCCCATCGTCATGCCCTGTCCCCAGCC
>JANYJN010000117.1 GCA_025358475.1 Candidatus Solibacter sp. | reverse complement strand
CTGCGCCGCCGTCCGATCTCCATCAAACACTCTGAAGTGGTTTTGCGTTTTGAACTACAAGTCGAAAGTAATCCTAAGTACCAGTAAGGTCAATCGGTGCGCGGGTATGAACATGGCGAATTTGGAGTCAAAGGTCTGATTTCGAGAGGAATAAAGACGCGAAATAAATGCCTTTGGAACTCCAAAACAAGGGAGATTAAAAGTGAGAATTTCCGGCGCGATTCGATGCGCGCGTAACTGCCCGAAACGACAGGGAGTTATCGCGGTCGGACGCGCGATGTGTTGAGGGCTGTTGCGGAGAGGATGAAGCCGGAGAAGTATTTGCGGGGAGGGAAAAGACTGTAGGGTTCGGACACTACAATTGCCGCGCCAATCAAACCTTCCGCGCGATACACGGCGTGGAAGAACGACCCGCGATTGAGGGGGCGCGGCATGTGGAGGATGTGGTTCACGCGCGGCGCGGCCACGCGCCATTCTAGGTTGCCCACGTGGTACGCCTGGAAGACCGCCAGTTCGACGGGCCGGTGGGCGAGCGCACGCCTGGCGAGCAGGATGAAGTCTGCGGCATACTCCGCGCGCTTGAATGACGCTACGATGGCGCACCGCCCCTGCGCGTGGCCGACACGCTCGTACTGCACCGTGCCCGCCGAACCCATCGACGCCTCGCAGTGGTGGTACGAGGTCAGGCAGACACGGAAGACGCGCCGGAGGACGCAGACACACGTCCGGTATCCCCAGCGCGTGCGGATCGCGCCCAAGCCCGCGCAACGGCGGCAGGACGGCTTGGAGAGAGCAACCGGATTGACGCCGGAGGCTTGGTCGCCCGCTTCAACGTCGCGGGCGACCAGAACATCAGACGGGGCCATAAGCCTCCTTACAACCTGCCTCACCCCGGTGGATGGCACCGGAGCGCGATGCAGTCCTTGGGGCGGTCCTCGCACCGCTTCTCTATGTGATCCATGCGCGCCAGCAGGCCGTTCATCTCCCTGCCGAGGCTCGCGCGGATCTCCGCGATCAACTGCGCGCTCACATACTTGCCGTTGATCGCGGCCAGCACCTCGTCCTTCCACCCGGCGAACTGCTTCACGATGGCCACTTCGAGCGCGGACGTGTCGGCCTGCATCTTGGCCTGCATAGCGGCAAGGCGCAGGCCGACGTACACGTTCACCGCAGCGGAGGACACGGTGATCAAGGAGATCCCGATAGTGATCTCCTGCGGCGTCACTTCCCAGGCTCCGCGGCCTTGGTGAAGATGCCGGTCTTGTTGAACACGTCCACGACGCCGTTGATCAGATGCGCGACCGTCTGGACGTGCTCCTCCGGAACCGCTTCGCCCGCGATCTGCGAGACGGTCTGGATGGTGTTCAATGCGACCTGCGCCTTGGTCGATCCGGGCGCGTTAATGCTCTGCTCGACGGCGAGCACGGTGCCCATCACGATCGGCAGGTACTTGGCGATGAGGGCGATGATGCTGAGTGCGTTCATTTGGAGTCTCCTTCGTTGGGTTGGGTCGGGAACAGCGTCTCGACCAGTGGTTGCAGCCAACGCCGGTCGGCGTTGGCGCCGTACGAGTCCCACGTCTGGATCGCCGCCTTGATGCGCGCGACTTCCGGATCGGTGAACTCGAAATCCTTGGCGGGGACCGAGAGCGCCGGGTTCCACACCACACGCTCCTGGCCCGCGACCATCTCGCGCTTCAACTCGACGGCTTTCTCCTCGTCGGCCTCGAGCGCAATGCGATCCTGGACGTTCCAGATCGCGCGAATAGAACCCACGTCTGCCCGCTGCGCTCCCATGAGCGCGTGCAGGTTCAGACGCTGGGTGTGGTCCAGCGTCAGCTTCATTGGTTTGCCCTTCGATTTACGGGTTGGAGTAGAGCAGGATGTACCCTGCGGTCGCGCCTGCGGGATTCTTCACCTTGAGGCATCCGGACCATCCGGACGGGTTACTCGCGCCCACGATCTCCGCGAGACGATACCCATTGCCGGTGCCGCCCGCGATGATCAGTTCGCCGCCCGCCGTGACTTCGAGCAGCGTGTGGTCCGCGAGCGGAGAGCCAGGACCCCGCACTTTGAACGGCGAGTCCGTGTTGTTGGTCGCGGAGACGACCACGGGACCGCAGGCCACTCCCGCCGCGACCGGCGCGGTCTGGTATCCCCACGTGCGCGCGTAAGCCTTCTTCGGATCGTTGCCCTGCTGGAGGCACGCGCCCCACGCATGGAACGAGAGGCCGGTCGTCCAGCCATCCGTGTAGTGGCCGATGGCCACCCACAGCGCCGTCGCGCCGCCTGTCATCGTGCCGGTCACCTTGAACCGCTGCCACGACGTGGTGAGCGTGACTGCGGTGGGGCCGACTAGCCACGTGGTCCAGCCGTTGTCGAGGATGCCGAGCGAGACGGTCATCGTTCCGGACGGAACCTTGAGCCAGACGTAAAACGTGTACTGGCCGTTCGCCACGAGGCCCGCGACGTACTGCCGGATCAGGCCAGCCCCGCCACTGGCGGTTACCGTGTCGGCTGTCTGGTTGCCATCGGGCGCGACCACCGTGTTGGCGGTCGCCGTACACGTGCCGCCGTTCTTGTCCCACGTGCCGACGCTGAAGTCTTCGGAGTACTTCAGCATGTTCTCGTACGGCCCGCCGACCGTCTGGAACGCGCCGCACTCGACGGACTGGAGATGCGAGTCCAGGAACGCCCACAGGTTGTTGGCGGCGGCGTACGCGAAGTTGGCGCCGCCCGAGCCATCGCGGAGGACCAGCGTGGCAGCCGTTGCGCTCGCGGTCGCGTCGGTGATCTGCGACGACGTGTGCGTGTGCGAGGACGCAGCCTTGCCCGCGAGGTCCGACACCAAGCCGGTGATGTCTGCCTCGGCGTGCGTGTGCGAGATCGCCGCTTTGGCCGCGAGGTCCGCCACCAAGCCGGTGATGTTCGCCTCGCTGTGCGTGTGAGAGAGCGCGGCCTTACCCGCCAGATCCGTCGTGAGGCTCGTCACGTCGGCTTCCGCGTGGACGTGCGCCGGGACGGACGCGAGCGCGACGGTGACGTTCACGCGGTCGCTCACCGGCACGTCCAGGAAGGTCAGGCCGATGTTCGCGCCTTGGATCAGGTTCAACGCGCGCCGGGTTCCGACCGCCGCGCCGTTGTTCTGGATCGTGAACGGGAGCGATCCGGCCACGATATCGGACGCCGTGTGGGTGTGGCTGGGCAGGTCGCCAGCCAGGAGCGATGCGCCAGCCGTGATGCGTCCCTTCTGGTCCACGGTGGTCTTCGTGTACGTGCCGGGAGTGACTGCCGTGTCCGCGAGCGATACGACGCCACCGGCGACCGCAAGTCCACCGACCACGTCGATCTGGACAATGCCCTTGGCGGCGGTCGTGGCGTCCGGATAAGAGAACGCGCCGAAGGTCTGGCCCGCCGCGAAGTCGATAACGGCGTCCATCGCGAGATGGTTGCTG
>JANYJN010000104.1 GCA_025358475.1 Candidatus Solibacter sp. | reverse complement strand
AGGCGCGCCGCCAGCGTTGATTCTGAGCCGGGATCAAACTCTCGTTTGATGTTGTGAGTTTATCTCGCTCCGGTTTACTCAAAGTTCTGACGAAGTGTTTCTTTACTGCATCCAACCAGATTGTCAATGATCTGTGCTCATACCCTGCGACATCGTAATATCGCAACGCATGGCAGGCCTCGAAACTTGGTTCGGCTTATGTGCTCACACGCCTTTACAGGTGGCGGAGCAAGCCGGAAAATTTCGTTTGATTGCGCCGACCAGAGTTTCGGTCTTTGCTTTCGGCTGACTTCAATCAGAGTAACAAACAGATCGCCGCTTGGCAAGCTTTCCAGAAAAAACTTCGATCAGACCCATTAAAGATTTTTGCTGGCGGGAATTTCCGCCGCCGGCGATGCTCCCTCCCCGCGCAGGTATACTGTCCGCGAGGGGTAAGGAATCCCGATCCCTGCCGCCCGAAAGCGGCGTAACACCCGCTTTCTAAGCTCGTTACGCACGGAGAACTGGTTGGTGAACTCCGCCACGTGGAAGTTGGCCGTAAACCCCATCCCCACATCCCCGAATCCCGGGTCGAAAGCCACCGAAGGCGCAGGATCCTTCAGCATTCCGGCGACTTCCCCCGCGGCCTGCGTGAGCACCTCCGCAAGGATCCGCTCTGCCGCGTCGGGATCGCATTCATACCCTACGGTTACCACGAAACTGGCGGACATGCGTTTCTCCGGCAGGTAATAATTGGTCACGATCGCCTGCGCCAGCTTGGCATTGGGCACGATGATCAGGTTGTACGCCAACGCACGAAACGTGGTGCACCGCCAACCGATGTCCGTGACGTAACCTTCTTCGCCGGTGTTCAGCTTGACGTAGTCCCCCAGACGCACCTGCCCCGCCACGGCCACGTAGAAGCCTCCAAACAGGTTCGACAGAGTGTCCTGGAGCGCCAGTGCCACCGCCAGGCCACCCACTCCCAAGGCTGTCAGGAGGGGCGTGATGGACACGTTGAAGTGGTTCAGCAGAACCAGAACGCCCAGGATTACCACCGAGATTTGCGCCAGGTTCTGGGTCAGCGTAGTGACCGGCAGGGCGCCGGGGATCTGGGTTCCGAAATGCCGCACCATGTTGCCGACCACCCGCATGGACATCAGGGTGAGGGACACGATCCACAACACCAGCAGGCCGGCCGAAACCGGGTGCGTAAACTTTACCGGCAGGTCGGACCCCTGGATGGCCAGGTGGACGGCAAGGATGAGCGCCCAGATTAACGTGGGCCCGCGTAGCGCTTCGTAGAGCACGGAACCCGCGCGGCTCTGGGTGCGCGCAGTCCATGCTTTGAGTGCGCGCAGCACCAAGCCCCGCGCCACCCAACACGCCAGGAAGGTGGCTGCGAAGATCCCGAGCGGCAGGAGGGCTTCCCTGGGATCGGTGACGATCAATTGCCGGAACTCCGCGAATCCGCTTCTCATAGCAACAGATTCGCACAGTTAAATCGTGTGCACGCAGGAAGGTGGCGGCGCGTCACCATTTATGTGGGGATACGTGCAGCCATCGTGTGGCTCGCCCTGGCAGCCGCCCTGCCGGGACAAGGACCCTCCGGCAACGACCTGTACTTGCGCGGCCGCCGGGCGGAACGCGCCGGCCACATGGCCGCAGCCTATCTGCTCTATTCCCAGGCAGCGGCCATGTCGCCGCAAAACAAAACCTACTGGCAGCGCAGTCTGGCCGTCCGCACTCGCGCCGCGCTGGAAGCCAAAGTGGCCCCGCCCGCGGAGTTCTTCCTCGACGCACCAAGCGGCATCCCCGATGCGCCGCCCTTGCCCCCCCTTCCCATCGCCACCTTGGATGACCGCGTGGAAGCCCGCAAACTCCTCCCTCCCATGGAACTCCAGGCGCAGAGCGGACGCCAGGACTTCGACCTGCATGGCGATGCCAAAGCCTTGTTCGACAAAGTCGCCAAAGCCTTCGGCCTGGATTGCCTGTTCGACGACGACTTTCAGCCGGGCCCCAGTTTCCGTTTCCAGATGGCGAACTCGGACTACCGCGACGCCCTCCACGGCCTGGAAGCCGCCACCGGCAGCTTCCTGGTGCCGCTCACCAAGCGTGTCTTTCTGGTGGTCAAGGATACTCCCCAGAAACGCACCGAACGCGAGCCGGTCGCCGCCATCGAACTGCACCTCCCCGAAGCCAGCAATCCGCAGGATTTCAACGCCATCGTGACCGCCGTGCAGCAGGCATTCGCCATCGAGAAGGTCGCGTTCGACACCCAGAACAACAGCGTGATTCTGCGCGACCGCGTCTCCAAGGTCTTCCCGGCGCGCCTCATGTTCGAAGACCTGGCTTCCCCGCGCGCACAGGTGTCCATCCAGGTCCAGTTCCTCGAAATCAGCCGCAACGACGCCATCACCTACGGCGTCGATCTGGCCAACACTTTTTCGCTGGTGCCGCTGCAGCAGGCTTTCACGTTCACCAACCTGGCGCGCAGCATGACCAGCGCCAGCCTGGTGGGGCTGGGGGTCAACGTCCTCAGTGCCTCGCTGATCGCTAAGATGACCCAATCCTCGGGCAGCCTGCTGCTCGACGCCGAACTGCGCTCCGTGGACAATCAGGCCGCCACGTTCCACGTGGGCGACCGCTACCCCATCATGACCGCGGGGTACTTCGGCCCGCAGAGCTTCAGCCAGGGCGGCACTGCGTACACGCCGCCGCCCTCGTTCACTTTTGAAGATCTTGGCCTTACCCTGAAATTGACGCCGGCCGTGCATGGCACCGAATCGGTCACGCTGGATATCGATTCCGAATTTAAGGTGCTCGGCGGCTCCGCCGTCAACGGCATTCCCGTAATTTCCAGCCGCGTGCTCAAGAATAAAGCGGAGCTGCGCTTCGGCGAGTGGGCCGCGGTGGCGGGACTGCTGAATCGCGATCAGGCGCGCACCCTGGCCGGGCTGGCCGGCGTCACGCGCATTCCCTTCCTGGGCCCCCTGATGAGTCTGCATACCCACAATTCGGACGAAGGCCAGGTGCTGGTGCTGATTCGTCCCCAACTGATCACGCTGCCTCCCGGCGTCGCCGCCACGCATACTTTCCGCATGGGAAGCGACAATCGGCCGATCACCCCGCTATAGTTGATAGCCTATACAGGCGAAGCGCACAAGCCTTCTGTTGGATGAGCGTCTGGATGCGCAGGGCTACCCAGGCCTTGGCAGCGAAAACTTATTCAGCCGCGGTGAACACTGCCCTGGAAGAAGTGATTCGGAACAACGATTCCCACAGCCGTTAGACTGGAGGGAGTGGAAGAAGAAGTTCTCGGCAAAGCATACGACTCCCGGCTGATGCGCCGCCTGCTGGGTTACATGCGCCCCTACCGCATGCGGATCGCGGTTTCGCTGGTCTTCCTGCTGGCGCAATCCGCCCTGCAGGTGCTGGGGCCGCTGTTGACGCGGACCGCGGTGGACCGCTACATCGCTCCCGTCGCGGGGCAGTCGCCCGGATTGCTGGCCCGCTTTCTGCCCGCCGACCCCTCGAGCGGCCTGGCGCGCATCGGACTGCTCTACCTGGCGGTGCTGGCC
>JANYJN010000089.1 GCA_025358475.1 Candidatus Solibacter sp. | reverse complement strand
GTCCGCGATATCCGCAAAGTCTGCGCCCTCGACGATGCCGGCGAACGCACCCTCGAAATGGCCGTCCGCCGCATGGGCCTCTCCGCCCGCGCCCACGACCGCATCCTCAAAGTGGCCCGCACCGTCGCCGACCTCGATCATTCGCCCAACGTCACCGCCAAACACCTCGCCGAAGCCGTCCAGTACCGGAGTTTGGATCGCAATTATTGGACGTGAGGGTTGCCGAAACTGGGTAGTCAGTCGCAGTCCCCCGGTTCGCCCCCTACCCCGCGCGCTCGCGCTTCGCTGTATCGTAGAGGGTGTAACGAGAAGATATCTCATGTTGACCAGACTGAAAGTATCCGGTTTCAAGAATCTTGTCGACATCGACGTCCGCTTTGGGCCTTTCACCTGTATTGCGGGCGCTAACGGCGTCGGCAAGTCGAATCTTCTCGATTCCATCGGGTTTCTCAGTGCTCTCGCGGACAATACTCTTATTGACGCGGCAATGTCGATTCGTGATGAGGGAAGGAAGACAACTGACGTTCGCAGCTTGTTCCATCGGGTGGGAGATCAATACTCCCCGGAGATGAGCTTTCAGGCCGAAATGATCATTCCTTTCGAAGGAACTGACGACCTCCGTCAGCCGGTCAAGGCCGGAGTCACCTTTCTCCGCTACGACCTCCTGATCGGATATCGCGACCACTCTCCCGGAGCCAGTTCTCCTGGTCCGCTGGAGATCCTGAACGAGAAACTGAACCATATCCGCTTGAGAGATGCGAATCAGCATTTACTTTTCGAATTCACGAAGCCATGGCGCGACTCTGTGCTGCGTGGCCGGAGGGTTGCACCTTTGCTTTCGACTGATCAGGTCGGAGGCAGACGGGTGATCCGAATTCACCAGGATGGCAATGCCGGAGTTCCAAGAAACGTTCCTGCCGAGAACCTGCCCAGGACTGTGCTCTCCACGGCCAACTCCGCGGAGAGTCCGACGGCGGTGTTGGCAAGGCGCGAGATGCAGTCCTGGCGACGATTTCAACTCGAGCCGTCGTCCCTTCGGCGCACTGACGAGTTCTCGGCCTCTGGGCACCTTGGCACTGACGGCTCGAACCTGGCGGCGACACTCTACAGGCTCGCCAGAGCCGAGCCAAGTCAAGAAGACGCGGCCACATTGGTGTACGCCAAGGTGGCCAACCGTCTCTCCGACCTGATCGGTGATGTGCAAGAAGTCTGGGTGGACCGCGATGAGAGACGCGAACTGCTCACGGTTCACGTTCGGGGAAACGGCACGCCCCACCCGGCCCGTTCTCTTTCCGACGGTACACTGCGCTTCCTGGCCTTGTCCGTACTGGAGCAAGATCCGGAATTCACGGGCCTGTTGTGCCTTGAAGAGCCCGAGAACGGAATTCACCCGGAGCGGATCCCTGCGATGTTGGAGCTATTGAATGCGATCGCGGTGGATCCGAACGAACCGATTGGAGCCGAAAACCCGCTGCGTCAAGTAATCGTGAACACCCACTCGCCTGGAGTGGTTGGGCAGGTCCGCGACGAGGATCTATTAATCGCGCAACACCGGGAATATAGCCGGGACAAGAAGCGGTACAAGGCACTCGTCTTGAGGGCGCTCCCCGGTACGTGGCGGGTTACGAAGGGCCAGGCGCCGGTGGCGTCTCGTGGAGCGCTACTCTCTTACCTAAACCCCTTTCAACCTCGCCCATCGGACTCCCAGTCTCGGAGAAGAGTGATTGACCGAGAGGATCTGCAACTCATGCTGCCTGGCTTGGGAGCCGCTTCCTGAGTGAATATCCAATACACTCTGCTCTCGGACGGATCGTCCGACCAGGCGTTGCTTCCGATCCTGTCCTTCGTGCTCAGGGAAAGCGGCGCGGAAACGGTCGAGCCTCAATGGGCTGATATCGGGCGCCTTCGAGAACCGCCGCAAACGCTTCCCGACCGGATGCGAGCAGCCATCGATCTATATCCATGCGATGTACTGTTCGTTCACCGCGATGCCGAACGGGTCGAGCATGAGTTCCGCAGGGAAGAGATCATCCGTGCGCGCGACGCAGCCGGCATCCACGTAGAGTTCGTCTGCGTCGTGCCGGTAAGGATGACGGAAACATGGCTTCTCATCGACGAAGGTGCAATCAGAGGGGCGGCGGGACGGCCCCGAGGCCGGGCAGCTTTGAACCTTCCTCAACTACGGCGACTTGAAGACGAAGCGTACCCGAAGGCTGCGCTACACCAAGCCCTCCGCGATGCCTCTGAGTTGCACGGACGCAGGCTCCGCGACTTCCCTGTCACTCAGCGAGTGCGTCGTGTGGCAGAACTCATCGGGGACTACGGCGCATTGCGCGGGCTCCCCGCGTTTCGAGACCTTGAGCAGGAGGTTCGAATTGCGCTCGATCGGTTTGGGGGCCGGACGGCCCGTCGCGACTAGGCACGGAAGGCGGCGCCAGGCGGGACATAACCCATCTGGGCTCATGCCAACCGTGCAGTTGTTATCCACACGCCTGTAGGTGCGGAAAGGCATCTGCCGGAAGCGCCGGGGTTTACGGCTCAGTCGTGATCAGCACAACACTCTGGGTTGGTACAGGCATTGTGAACATCGCTACGAGCGAAGTGGCCGCCACTCGTTTCACAACCGGAGGCGGTACGTTTACGTGCATTTCGTCATTCACTCCTGCGGGCGTCGCGGAACCCGCCGCCTGTCGATAACTGGGGCCCGACCTTCGTTCAGCCCTCTGGCATCGCCTCGACACAGGGGTGCCCCGCACCGCAATGAGTCAGTGGGGAGAATCCCGAGAAGCTCGCGATTCTCCCTCTAGCCCGTGCGGGCTACCCTTGGCTCGAGCGCGATGTCGAAGATCGCGCCTGAACATTGCCCTGTATGGATTTGTTGGTTGGTCTCAGCCAACGAGTGTTACGGTTTTGCGCGCAGTGATTCCAGGCGATGCTGAGTTGCGACTCAGTTGAACCTATTTTGGCATTCCGCACTCTCCGCCCGCGCCCACGA
>JANYJN010000253.1 GCA_025358475.1 Candidatus Solibacter sp. | reverse complement strand
AGTGACGCGGCGGCGGTGACGGCTGCGGCGGTTACCCGCGTCATGCACCGGTGATCGATGGGGCATTGGCGCAACAGGCACGGGCTGCACTCGGCATGCTCGCGGACCACGCGCGCCAGTTCACCGGTGGGGCCGGTAGTGGTGTCGTCGGTGGCGCCGAATACCGCCACCGTCGGGACGCCGAGCGCGGAGGCAACATGCATGGCGCCGGAATCGTTGGTCAGAAAAAGACGGCAGGCCGCGGCCAGATCGATGAATTCCCGCAGGCTGGTCTCGCCGGCAAGGTTCCTCGCCTGGGTCCCCGCCCGCCGCAATGCCTCCGCCACGGTCTCGCAAAGCGGGCGTTCCGCCGCCGCGCCGAACACCAGAACCGACGCCCCTAGGGGGCCGGCAATCTGCTGCCCGCTTTCCGCGAATCGCTCTGGCAGCCAGCGCTTGGCGTCGCCATAGGCCGCGCCCGGGCTGATGCCGATCGCGGGGCCCGCCACCGCCAACGCGCTGAGGTGCGCGGCGCCCGCCTGGCGCGCTTCGGCGATGCCGTCCAGGCGAATCGCGCCGCTTTCCGGGAAGCGTTCGATCAGGCCCGCGCGGCGCAGCAGTTCCAGATAGTAGAAGCGCTGGTGGCGCGGGATGTCGCCGGGTTCGGGCACCTCGATGGCGCGGGTCAGGAGCATACCGCGCCCGTCGCGGCGGTATCCGATGCGTTCCGGGATGCCGGCCAGCCACACCGTCAGCGCGGCGTCGAAGGAGTTCGGCAGCAGGATGGCGCCGTCGAACCCGAGCGCGCGCAGGCCGGCGGCGAACTCGCGGCGGGCGCGCAGTCCCTTGGGCGCGGGATACGGAATCACCCGGTCGATCGCCCTTTCGCGCGCGTAGAGACCGGCCACACTCGGGCGCGCCAGCACGGCGAGGTGTGCGTGCGGGAAGACCTGGCGGATTGTGCGGATGGCGGGCAGCGACATCACCGCATCGCCTAGCCAGTTGGTGGCGCGCACCAACACCTTCGACATGGAGGACGGGTTGAAGGCCACGAACTCTCAGAATAGCAAGAGCGGCATCAGGCTCCGCGGCGCCGAAAGGTGCGGCCAGGAAATCGCGCCGGGTGGATGGAGACATCATCCTGGCCCGCGTGCTCGGGGCGCAGCAGCGCTTGCGGGCTGCGGCTTGACGCGGAGACGAGGAGACGCGGAGGCGCGGAGGAAGAGGCGGCGGCGAGCAGCAGGGCGGCGCCACCGTAGGGGGTCGCTTGAATCCAGGCGGAGCGGGGTGCCCTTCATGTTCTGGCGAAGCCCGGCCGCCAAGGCGACGGAAAGCCACAGTCCAATGAACAGGCCGCGGACGACGGGCCGGCCGCCGCGTTGCAAGCCGGGCGGCACCACGTGCTGGAGGAAGCGGCGAATGAACTCGTCGGCAGAGACGGAACACGTCCTGGAGTACCTCGGCCGCTACACCCACCGCGTGGCGATCTCCAACCGGCGCCTCCTGGCTCTCGAAAACCGCCAGGTCTCCTTCCAGTGGAAGGATTATCGTTGGCGCGGGGCTCACTTTGGGGAGCGCCTGGTGGTGGTGACAGCGGGGTTAACGGGGTGACCCAGTTTGTCCAGAGGACTAACTGTGGCGGCGACCACCTGCGGCGACACTGCGGCGTAACGGGCGGTGGTATCGATTCTACTGTGGCCCAGCAGCACTTGGATGATGCGGATATCGGTGCCATTCTCCAGCAGGTGAGTGGCGAAGCTGTGGCGAAGAGTGTGGACGGTGACGCGCTTGGTGAGGTGGGCGCGCAGGGCGGCTTCGCGACAGGCCAACTGCAAGGACGTGGTGCACAGGTGCTGCTCCTTGCGCCAGGAGGGGAACAGGTAGCAGCCCTGGGGACGGGTGGCGCGGTAGTAGCGGCGCAGCACTTCGAGCAGCCGCGGGGAGAGCATGGCGTAGCGGTCCTTGTGTCCTTTGCCTTGCTCGACGCGGAGCAACCCGCGCTGTGAATCGATAACGGAGACTTTGAGGGCCACGGCTTCGCTGATGCGCAGTCCGGCTCCGTAACAGACCATCAGTGCGGCGCGATACTTGAGGCTGGGGAAGTGGTCGAAGAAGGCCAATACTTCCTCTTGGCTGAGGACGACGGGAAGTTTGTGGGCGCGGCGGACGCGGGGGAAGTACTCGCTGGTCCAGGTCATTTCCAAGGTGATGAGATATAGAAACTTCACCGAGGAGATGTACTGGTTGACGGATTCGGGGGAGAGCTTGCGTTGGTTGAGCAGGTACAGTTAATACTGGCGGACGGCCTCAATATCGAGTTCCGCGGGACTTCTGCCGAAATACTTGGCGAAGCCTGCCACGTGCGCGATATAGTTCTTTTGGGTGCGGGCTGCGAGATTGCGCAGTTGCATACCGTCGATCATGCGTTGGCGTAACGGTGTCATGCGAAGGCTCCTTGGGAGACAAGATTGGTCATTTGGGGAAATAACCTGATCTAGTGTTTCAGGGAGCCTCGCTCCACGCCAGGGGGGCCGCGTTGTGGAGAGGCCGCGTCGGCCATTACCGCAAAGCGGTTTAGTTCAAGGAAAAGTGCGAGACGGGGGATTGGTCAGCCCCTGGATCCACCGCGGCAAAACCGGGGGCAGCCGGCCAAAGTCACGGGGGCGCCGCGTGAGCGAGAGACACTTCGGGATTTTGCGGAGGTCGTTGCGGCGGCCGGTCCATAATAGAAGCGTGCAAGTCCTGCTGGTCTCCACCTACGAAATGGGCCGCCAGCCTTTCGGTCTGGCCTCTCCGGCCGCCTGGCTGCGCGCGGCGGGCCACGAGGTCACGCAGGCCGATGTCTCCGTCACCCCGATGCCCAGCCACGCCGTGGAGAGTGCCGGCCTCATCGCTTTCTTCCTCCCGATGCACACGGCCACCAAGCTTTTCCTCCGCCTGGTGGACCGCATACGCGCCGTCAACCCTCGCGCCCACCTCTGCGCTTACGGCCTGTATGCCCCCCTCAACGAGCGACTGCTGCGCGGCGCGGGGGTCGGCACTATCCTGGGCGGCGAATTCGAAACCGGACTGCGCGAGCTGGCCGGCCGCCTCTCGCCGGACACCCTGCCCGCCCCCGTGCCAGTTGGGAAGCCCGCGGTGATTTCCACCGATCGCCAGCAGTTCCTGGTCCCCGACCGCACAGGGCTGCCCCCTCTTGGCGCGTATGCCCAACTCGTCGTCAAGGACGGCACCCGGCGCGTCGGCTACACCGAAGCCTCCCGCGGTTGCAAGCACCATTGCCGCCACTGCCCCGTGGTCCCCGTCTATGGCGGCCGGTTCCGCATCGTGCAACCCGAGATCGTGCTGGAGGACATTCGCCGGCAGGTCGGCGCCGGCGCCGCCCACATCACCTTCGGCGACCCCGATTTCTTCAACGGTCCGGGCCACGCCATCCCCATCGTCGAAGCCCTCCACGAGGAGTGGCCCTGGCTGAGCTACGACGTCACCATCAAGGTCTCCCACCTCTTGCAGCACCGCGATCTGCTGCCCATCCTCAAACGCACCAACTGCGCGTTCGTCACCAGCGCCATCGAATCCCTGGACGACACGGTCCTCGGCAAGCTGGACAAGGGCCACACGCGCGCCGATTTTCTGGAAGCCCTCGCGCTGACCCGCGCCATCGGCCTGCCGCTGGCCCCCACCTTCATCCCCTTCCACCCCTGGACGACGATGGAGAGCTACAGGGAATTTCTACGCACCTTGGCGGCTCTGGACCTCAGCACGCAGATCACGCCCATCCAACTGGCGATCCGGCTGCTGATCCCGGAAGGCTCGCTGATGCTGGAACTGGCGGAAATTCGGCAGCGGGTGGGCTTGTTCGACGCGCGCGCGCTGTATTACCCCTGGCAGAATCCGGACCCCGCCGTGGACGCGCTGTCCGCCGAGATCCAGGAGGTCATCAAGCGCGAAGAAAAGCGCCGCACGCCGCGGGCTGGGATCTTCTGTCAGATATGGGACCTGGCGCAGACGGGTGAGTTTCCCGATATCCCGCTGGCGTCGCGGGCGACCATTCCCTATCTGACCGAGCCCTGGTACTGTTGAGCGGAGCCCACGGAAGAGCAGTTAGCTCTTGTTTAATCGACCAACGATCGCGTTCAATCCGGCCGCGTCTGGAGGGTGGAGGAACTTCGGCGCCGGCTCGAGCGTTACGTGCCATGCCAGCCCCTGCCAATCCGCCTGGGTTCAGAGGCGGATTGGCAGGGGCTGGGCGACCAGTGCGAGAGGCGCTAATGGCGCCGCGCCCTGGCCATCAGCGAGAGGGCGATCACAGCCAAGCCCGTAACGAATGAATGGACTGGTTCCGGGGTCGGGATCTGGACAACCACGTCCTGTGCGCCGACCGCGGTCAGGGCATAGAGGTTGGTTACGCGGGGTCCGGTTCCGTTGAGCGATGAGAGGTAGGTCTGGGAGGGCAATCTGCATGGCGCTGGCGTACATGGCGTCGACAGAGGCGGGCGCCCGCAGCGCTTGTGTGATTCGTGGTGTAATCAAAAGGGGGGAGGACCGCCAAAAATATGGAAGTGGAAATGAAAATTCGCGGGCTCATGATGGATCCCGTGACCAACATGCCCATTGTGATCCTGAAGGATCTCAATGGCAATACCGTGCTCCCCATCTGGGTCGGCGTGTACGAGGCGAATGCCATCGCGCTCGAAATCGAAAAGGTGTCGACGCCGCGGCCCATGACCCACGACTTGATTAAGACCCTGCTGCTGGGTCTCAACACCGGCGTGCGCAAGGTGGTGGTCTCCGAACTCAAGGACGATACGTTCTACGCGGTGATCTGGCTGGACCGCGACGGCGAGTTGATTAGTGTAGATTCGCGCCCCAGCGACGCGCTCGCCCTGGCGCTCCGCCTGGATTGCCCCATCTACGTAGAAGAGACCGTGCTGAAATCGTCGAAACTGGCCGCCACGGTTTCCGATAAAGTGAATAACGACGAGCTGCGGCGCTGGCTG
>JANYJN010000031.1 GCA_025358475.1 Candidatus Solibacter sp. | reverse complement strand
GATGGAGCACGGCGTCATCATGACGATGGGGAAGGGTGGCGTGGGTAAGACGACAGTCGCGTCCGCCATCGCCATTGAGCTGGCGCATCGAGGGCATCCGGTACACCTCAGCACTACCGACCCGGCGGCGCACGTAGCAGCAACGGTCGGCGGGAACGTTCCGAATCTGTCGGTGAGCCGGATCGATCCCGCCACCGAGACGCGCCAATACACGGAAGCCGTCCTCGCGAAAGCGGCGCCCCAACTGGACGAGCCGGGGATGGCCCTGCTTGCGGAGGACTTGCGATCTCCCTGTACCGAGGAAATCGCCGTATTCAGTGCATTCGCGCGAACCGTGGCCGAAGGAGAGCACGCCTTCGTGGTTCTCGACACCGCTCCCACCGGACACACCATCCTCTTGCTGGATGCGGCCGAAGCCTACCACCGCGACGTCACGCGCACCATGAGCGATGTGCCGGATGCCGTGCGGCAACTGCTTCCGCGACTGCGAGACGCCGATTTCACCCGTGTTCTGCTAGTGACGTTGCCGGAGGCGACTCCCGTTCACGAAGCGGCGCGGTTGCAGGACGACCTCCAGCGGGCCGGCATCAAGCCCTACGCCTGGATCGTCAACCAGAGCTTCGCGGCCGATGGATTCCGCGATCCGGTCCTGGTCGAGCGCGGCTCGCGAGAGGCCCCGTACATCGCGGAAGTGCGTGATCGCCTGGCGACCCGATTTGCGCTGGTCCCCTGGAAGCCCGAGGCTCCCGTCGGCCCCGAGCTCTTGCGGGAGCTGGCGGGCGATTCACTCGCCGTGGCAGGAACTTCGAGAGGCTGAAAACAGAGATGGACACACCAACAAGCCCCCGGCTTTCGTTTCTCGATCGGTTTCTCACACTCTGGATTTTCGCCGCCATGGCAGCCGGAGTCGGACTCGGCTACCTCGTCCCTGGCGTCGTGCCCTTTCTCGACCGTTTCAACGTCGGCACGACATCCATCCCCATCGCCATCGGGCTGATCCTGATGATGTATCCGCCGCTGGCGAAGGTGAAGTACGAGGAGATGGGACGGGTCTTTCAGCACCGCCGCATCCTGCTTCTCTCGCTGGTCCAGAACTGGGTGGTCGGACCGATCCTGATGTTCGCGCTCGCCGTGCTTTTCCTGCGCGACAAACCCGAGTACATGACGGGCCTCATTCTGATCGGTCTGGCCCGCTGCATCGCCATGGTCATCGTCTGGAATGACCTGGCGCACGGCGACCGAGAGTACGCCGCCGGCCTCGTCGCGTTCAACTCAATCTTCCAAGTACTGTTCTTCTCCGTTTACGCGTACTTCTTCCTGGCCACCGTTCCACGCTGGTTGGGCCTCCGGGCGGTCGAGGTCGACATCTCCATGGCCGCGATTGCCACGAGCGTCTTCATCTATCTCGGCATCCCATTCCTGGCGGGCATGCTCACCCGTTTCGCGCTGCAGAAAGCCAGGGGCCGCGAGTGGTACGAGAAGAAATTCATCCCGAAGATCAGTCCCATGACCTTGATCGCGTTGTTGTTCACCATCGTGGTAATGTTCTCCCTGAAGGGCGAGATGATCGTGCAGTTGCCCTTCGACGTGGTTCGGGTTGCCATCCCGCTGACCATTTATTTCGTGGTGATGTTCTTCGCGTCGTTCTGGATGAGCAAAAAGGTTGGCGCCAACTATGCGGAGGCAACCACGCTCTCCTTTACGGCATCGTCTAATAATTTCGAACTCGCCATCGCCGTGGCCATCGCCACGTTCGGCATTCATCACGGTGCCGCCTTCGCGGCTGTAATCGGACCGCTGGTCGAAGTCCCCGTACTCATTTCCTTGGTCAATGTCGCACTTTGGATTAATCGGAAATGGTACGGCGGCGTGTTTGCCGGCGTCGATACCTGTCGCACGCAGAAAGCCTGACGGAGAGTGCCCGCAGAGCACCGGGCCAGCGCAGTAGGAAGTAAGACGGGACAGACGGAGGGGAGCGTCGGATGACGAAGAAAATTTTAGTTCTCTGCACCGGCAATTCAGCCCGGAGCCAGATGGGGGAGGGGTTGTTTCGAACGGAAGGCGGCGCGGGTTTCCAGGTCTTCAGCGCCGGCACCAAAGCAAGCTCTGTACGGCCCGAAGCGATTGCCGTTATGAAAGAGATCGGTATCGACATTTCGGGTCACCGCTCTAAGTCCGTAGACCAGTTTTCAGGCCAGTCGATCGATTACGTGGTGACCGTTTGCGATAGCGCACGCGACAACTGCCCGGTGTTTCCGGCCGGCTCTGCGCGGATTCACTGGAGCATCGAAGACCCCGCGGCTGTCCAGGGTAGCGAGCAGGAGCGTCTGGCTGCATTCCGCCGCATACGCGATCAGATCCATGAACGGGTGAAAGCGTTTTTTCGGGATCCAGTGGCCGCGGCCCGGTAGACCCTGTGGCGCAAGGGCCGGTTGGGGAGAAAAGCTGGTACTCGCGGACGCTTCGCACACGCCAGACGACAGGTTTTCCCGTAGGTGGAAGCCACCGGCGCTAGTCACGCGGCAATTCTGGAATTTTGGCGCCCATCCCGGTGAGCTTCTTTCTCGCAAACTCATTCCCTGGGTTCTGCCTTAAGGATAGAAGGTAATACCGAGCCGCCTGTTCGGCGTCGCCACGATTCTCATATGCGCGGGCTAGGGCATCCAGTTGATTCCAGGGAGGGGGATAGCCCTTGGGGTCGTGCAGCAGCACCCCGGACCCTTCTTCCAGGCGCCCCGCCCTCAACAGGGCCGCAACCACCAGCGAAATGGTGAAGGGTGGGGTTATTCGTTCGGGGTAGCCAAATCTCTGACCTGCCTCCCGATAGCGCCTGTGAATCCCTTCGATGCCGCCCTTATCGAATAGCGCCACTGGATCTGTCAGACGCCAGTCTTCGAATATTGTCTCCAACCCCCGGTAGATGCTCGGGAGCGGGATCGACAAATGATCCTCTTGCTTCATCCAATCGAAGTTCCATCGGAACCCCGCGGGGGCCTTCTTGCCAAGGGCGGCATTTAACCGCGCAACAGCGCTTGGAACCTCGCCCGAGGCGCTGGCGGCCGTCATGCTGGACGTCGTCATATAGAAGTCTGCCTGGAGAGATTTGGTGCTTGAGAGAAACGACTCCGCTCGTGCTACTACCGCCTCGTTGTTCCAGTAAAGACTTGGGTCGGCGACAATGTATGCGTCGAACAGAGTTGGCTTCTTCACCAGCGCGTAGACTCCAAACAGCCCGCCAATCGAATGTCCCATAAGCAGCCTGTAAGGCCGAGTGCGATAGGTTCTATCCACGAATGGAATCAATTCATCCGCAATAAAGGAAAGGAATGCATCCGCCCCGCCGTTGCCCGGCAACAGTCGGTTGTCCATCTCGGCTGCCGAGGGCGTTGTCAAATCGTGCGTGCGGCGCGCCCTACCCCCGCTGACGATACCGACCAAAAGCATCTTTGGCATTCGGTCGTTCTCCGCCAGAAAACTGGTTATCCCGCTGGCGTAGTGGAAGTGCGTTTCACCGTCCAGCAGGTACAGAACCGGATACCGGTCCGTACTATTGTCATATCCGGCGGGCTTCGAGATGAGCAGGGACCTCGATTCCTTCAGAGTGCTTGATTGCAACTGAACACTCTCGCCAATCACGACCGGGCTCCCTTGACCCTGAGCCCATGCGCTGACGCTCAAGATCTGCGGCGCACACAGAAAGACGATAAGAGCAAGAAGCCTTTCCGTCATCATGGCGATCCTCCTCATCGGGTGTTGCCGGTCACTTTCTCACACTTGAGATGATTCTATCTCTTATGAACGCATCACGGCGTATTCCGGACTAGCTGGGTGCCGCAACAGCCTATCCGGCGAAATCAACGGTATCGTTCCATCACTGACGCCGTAGCGTTTATGGGCGCTCGCATCCGACGCTTCGCCCACTGGGAAAACCATTCGCACACGACGCTTTGATTTACAGTGCACACGCGTCGAACCTCAACCGCAACGTCTGCGCCTTCCTCACCCCTCCCGCGGAAACATCTCCCGCACCATTTCCATCGCCGCCTCCCGGCTCCCGATGCGGCCTTCCAGTTGCGCGTCTTCCAGCACCGCCAGAATCCGCGAGAATTGCGGCCCCGGCTCGTAACCCATCCCAATCAGGCCCCCCCGTCACCAGCCGTTCGGGCCGCAAGTGTTCCGCGCTGTAGTCTTCGAACTTCGCCTTCGCCCGCGCGTAGTTCTCCAGCCGTACTTCCGGGTGCGCCGGAAGAGCTGTCCGGAGCGAGTCGATCAACAAACACCGGGCGACCAGACGGGAGTGATCGACCCGGGTCCACCTAGGCGGCTCATTGCGGGTCAGCAGGAGCGTTATCGAGATCGGCCTATTCGGGCAGGCTGACTATGCGCGGAAATGAAGTGATACAATATCCGGATCTATGAACTCTCGATTCACTCGCCGCGCCGCGATGCAGGCAATCGGCGCGAGCGCTATTCCGCTTGCCGCGCAGACTGTAAGGGCTCCCGTGACGCAGCG
>JANYJN010000749.1 GCA_025358475.1 Candidatus Solibacter sp. | reverse complement strand
GCGATGTTGACCAGCGCGTCCAGCGAGAAGCGGGAAACCCGGCCGCGGAGGAGATCGTTGATCCGAGGCTGTGTTACACCGCAGTGACAAGCAGCTTCAGCCTGGGTCCAGTCGTGCTGTTTCAGGCGCGCTGCGATCTTCTGCATCAGCTCGGCCCGCGATCTCAGGTTCTCCGCCTGACCTGGTGTATCGGCGATCGCATCCCAAACACTCGCGTAGCTCTCCGGTTTCCTCATATCTAGCCTCCATGCCGCGCGTCGTCGGGGAAGTCTCGCCAGCATTATATCCAAGTGGATATAGCGAAAGCGGCCGACTCCCGCATCACTTCCAAGTCATGCACCGCCTCCCATTGCCTTCAACTCCCAAAGAACAACTCGTTCCCCGCCCGCCACTTCCCCCACTCCGATCTCAGACCCCACCCCCTCCCCGTGCTATATCTCAAGGCGGAGGAGCATCCCCGTGCCGTACCCCAAAACACCGCCCGCCAGTCGCAAAAACAAAAATACCGAGCGAACCCATTTTTCCTCCCAACCCTAACTAAATGAAACCACTTGACCCACACCAACCTGAACCCGTCCGCCGCCCGCCACCACACCCCTCGGCCCCGCCACCCGGACCGTATATAATTGGGTTGACGCCTAAGGAGTCCGTTCCCCATGCAGTCTCGCCGTAACTTCATCGGCAATGTAGCCACCGGTCTGGCCGGCACGCTGGCGGCCGGCAATGCACTCGCCGCCAACCAGCGCATCCGCGTCGGCATCATCGGTCCCGGCGCCCGCGGCACCGAAATCCTCCAACAGGCGCTCACCTGCCAGAACGTGGATTGCATCGGCGCCGCCGACGTTTATACCCGGCGCCTGGAGGATGTCAAGAAGATCGCGCCCAACGCTAAGACCTACCTCGACTACCGCCGCCTGCTGGATGACCAGGATATCGACGCCGTCCTCATCGCCACCCCGCAGCACCTCCACGCGGAGCACTTCACCGCCGCCCTCGCCAGTGGCAAGCACGTCTATCAGGAAAAGACCATGGCGTTCACCGTCGATCACGCCAAACGCATGCGCGCCGCTTTCCAGAAGGATGCCGGCAAGCATACCGTCCAAATCGGCCATCAGTGGACCTCCACCGGCGCCATGCAGGACGCCATCCGCTTCAATCGGCCCGAACTGATGGGTAAGATCACCGCCATCCACGGCCACATGTACCGCAATACCCCCCACGGCAAGCCCCAGTGGTCGCGGCCCGTCTACCCCGATATGACGCCCGAAAACATCCTCTGGAAAAGCTTCCTCGGCGACTCCAAACCGGTCGAGTTCGACGCCAACCGCTACATCAACTGGCGCTTTTTCTGGGACTACTCCGGCGGCAACGTCTATGAGAACATGTGCCACCAGCTCTCCTTCTGGTACAAGGCGCTGGATCTCCAGATTCCCCGCGCCGTCACCATGGCCGGCGGCATCTACCTCTGGAAGGACGGCCGCGAAGTGCCCGATACCATGAACGTCAGCATGGAGCATGAAGAGGAGTTGCTCTACACCTGGGATTCCGGCTTCGGCAACGATCAGCTCCGCGTCACCGAAGACGTCCTGGGCGACAGAGGCACCATCTCCCACACTCCGCAGACCATCAAGTATTACCCCCAGAAGGTCAACCGGAAAGACGGCAATGAGATGACCGGCGTCACCCGCGGCGACCCCAAGGCGCACATGCAGAACTTCTTCGATTCCATCCGCGGCGCCGCCCAACCCAACTGCCCCTTTGAAACGGGCTTCCGCGTCTCCATCGCTTGCCGCATGGCGGTGGAAAGCTACCGCCAGAAGCGCACCGTCCGCTGGGACCCCGCGAAAGAAGAGACCGTCTAGAGGCGCCGCCGTGGATTTCGAGTACACTCCGGAACAGATCCATCTGCGCAAGGCAGTTCGGGAATTCGCCGAAGCCGAGATTGCGCCTCACGTGATGGAGTGGGACGAAGCGCAGACATTCCCCCTCGAAGTGATCCGCAAACTTGGCCCGCTGGGCTACATGGGCGCCATCTTCCCGGAGGAACTCGGCGGCAGCGGTCTCGGCTACATCGAGTACTCCATCATTATTGAAGAACTCTCCCGCGTGGATGGTTCCGTCGGTATCATCGTCGCCGCCCACACCTCGCTGTGCTCCAACCACATATATAAAATGGGTAGCGAAGAACAGCGCCGGCGCTATCTTCCCAAGCTGGCATCGGGCGAATGGCTGGGCTGCTGGTCGCTCACCGAGCCCGAGGCTGGCAGCGATGCCGCCGGCACTCGCACCCACGCCGAGTTGGACGGCGAGGAGTGGGTCCTCAACGGATCGAAAACCTTCACCACCAACGCCCACCACGCCGATCTCTGCGTCGCCATGGCCGTCACCAATCGCGCCGCCGCGCAACACGGCATCTCCGCCTTCGCCATCGAAAAAGGTACCCCCGGCTTCCGCCTCGGCAAGAAGGAAAACAAGCTCGGGCTGCGCGCCAGCGCTACCGGCGAAGTCATCTTCGAAGACTGCCGCCTGGCCCCCCAGCAGCTCATCGGCAAATTGAACGACGGTTTCGTGGCCAGCCTCAAAGTGCTTGATGGCGGCCGCATCTCCATCGCCGCGCTCTCCATCGGCATGGCCCAGGGCGCTTACGACGCCGCCCTTAAGTATTCCAAACTGCGGAAACAGTTCGGCCGCCCCATTTCCGAGTTTCAGGCCATCCAGCACAAGCTGGTCGATATGGCCGTGGATATCGATGCCGCGCGCCTGCTGAACTATCGCGCCGCCTGGATGCTGGATCGCGGCATGCGCGTCACCCGCGAATCCGCCATGGCCAAGCTCTTCGCGTCCGAAGCCGCCGTGCGCATCGCCGGCGAGGCCGTCCAAATCCACGGCGGCTACGGCTTCATCAAAGACTACCCCGTCGAGAAGTTCTACCGCGACGTCAAGCTCTGCACCATCGGCGAAGGCACCAGCGAAATCCAGCGCCTGGTCATCGCCCGCCAATTGTTGAAGACCTGATGGCCTCTCACGGACCGCGAAATTTCATGAACAACCTGAGCGCTGTCGCTAGAACTGACTGGCTTGGTGGGGCGGACCCCCCGGTCCGCGGCCGACGCCCCCGTCGGCCTGCTGGCACCCTACAAGATGCTGATATCGTTGCCGGGGCAGCGGGACGAGGGCGTCCCGCGCGGACCGGGGGGTCCGCCCCACCAAGTCACGCGGGTGGTTTTTCGACCCTGACTGGACGCCCCGCAAGCCGATGACCCAACTAGCGCGAAAAATCCGCGAAGGCGACACGCGCGCCCTCTCGCGCCTCGCCACCGGGATCGAGAACCGCGATCCCCAAGCCCTCGAAACACTCCGTGAGCTGGAGCCCGCGGCCGGCCATGCCCGCATCGTCGGCATCACCGGCCCGCCGGGCGCCGGCAAGAGCACGCTGGTGGACGCCCTGGCGCTGGAGTTACGCAAACAGGGCAAGACCATCGCCATCCTCGCCGTCGACCCCAGCAGCCGCACTTCCGGTGGCGCCATTCTGGGCGATCGTATCCGCATGCAGCAGCACCACGCCGATCCCGGTATCTTCATACGTTCCATGGCCACCCGCGGCACCATGGGCGGACTGGCCCGCGCCACCGCCGATCTGGCCCGCCTCATGGACGCCGCCGGGCGGGATTACGTCATCGTCGAAACCGTCGGCGTGGGCCAGGACGAAATCGACATCACCTCCGTCGCCCAGGTCACCGTCGTGGTCCTGGTCCCCGGCATGGGCGACGATGTACAGGCCATCAAAGCCGGTATCATGGAGATCGCCGACATCTTCGTCATCAACAAGAGCGATCGCCCCGGCGCCGACCGCGTGGAGATGGAACTCCACGCCGAAGGCTTCGCCTGCCCTGTCCTGCGCACCGTGGCCACCGAAGGCAAAGGCATCCTCGAACTCGTCGAATCTATTGAAGCCGTGGGACAGACGCTTTCGTCTGTCAACCCGGAGCGCTTCCCCGCCCCCATCGAATCCGCAACCTCCCCAATCCGAGCCGCGACAATCCGAGCCGCGACAATCCGAGGCGCGACCGTCCGGGAGCGCTTCCCCGCCCTCCCCTCCATCGACCACCTCGGCATCGCGGTAACATCCCTGGAGCAATCCATCGCCTTCTACCAATCCCTTGGCCTGGCCGTCGCCCATCGCGAAACCGTCCTTACCGAGAAGGT
>JANYJN010000226.1 GCA_025358475.1 Candidatus Solibacter sp. | reverse complement strand
CTGATTGGTGAGTTGAGCGAACACGTGGACGCCCTCTCGCGTAAACGTCAAGGCGAGGCCCGGCACGAATTGGTAAACGCCTATGTATCGGTCGAGTATTTTGGGGTCGAGCGTGATTTCCCGGTGTGTGGCGAGCCGGCTGAGTTTGGCGAGCGGCAGCGAGGAATCGAGCAGGTGCAAGCCGATATCGTCCACGCCGGCGCGGGTCGACATATTGGAAAGTACCACCACTCCAACGCGCGATTTCGGATCGAAGCCCATGAAGCAGCGGTATCCACCGCTTCCGCCGTTGTGCCAGTAGATCACGCGTCCCTCCCGCTTGGCGGCGATCCAACCGAGCGCGATATCGGATTGCGGTCCACTACCGGCCCGGCGGACCTTGGTCATCGCGGCCATGGCCGCCGCTAGCGGCGATTCCACATACCCCAGGTTGGCGGCGATGAAGGTGAGCATGTCCCGCGCGTCGGAACGCAAGGCGCCGGCGCCGGCGAAGGTGGGCAGGTCCCAGTTGGCTGCCGGTTGACGAGCCTCATTGTGGCCCGAAGCCAGGCGCGATTTCATCTCGGGCGACAGCGCGATGCGCGTGCTTTCCATTTTGAGCGGCCCGGTGACGCGCGCGCGCACCAGCGCTTCGTAGTCCATGCCGGCGCGACGCGCCAGCGCCTGGCCGAGCAGCCCGACCCCCAGGTTCGAGTATTCGAACTGCGAGCCGATATCGCGCGTCAGTTCGTAGGAGGAGAGGAACTGGAAAAGATTCGCCACGGTGTAATCGGCATAGGGGTTGTCGATATCCCTGGGTGCGAAATTGGATGGCATACGGGGCAGCCCGGAAGTGTGCGTGGACAGATCGATCAGGGTGATCTGTTTGCCGCCGCGCTGCGGCATCTTAACATCGGCGGGCAGGTACTTGGCCACCGGATCGTCCAGCCAGACTTCCCCGCGCTGCACCATGTCGGCGAGGATGGTCGAAGTGAAGACCTTGGTGGTGGACCCGATCTCGAAGACCGTGTCGTTGCCCACCGGACGCGGGTCCTTCACGGAGAAGTTGCCGTAAGAGACGAAGCGGCGGCCGTTGGCATCGACGATGCCGACGACGATCCCGACATTCTGATGCAGCGCATCGATGCGGTCGCTAAGTATGGCGCGGATTTCCCCGTCACTGGGGGCCTGCGCGCACAATGCCGTGGCGGCGATCAGAAGATACCAGCAGCGTTTCATCATTGACTCTCCAGACTACCTAATTCGGCAATCCGGCGGTCGAGGCGGATCGCGGTGCGGCATGGTTCCCGCCGAGAAGACGACGAACCCGGGGAACAGCGCGCGTCCCAGCCGGCGAAACTGCGCCAGAGCGCCAGATAAATCTCCTGGAGCAGGCGGCGGTGATCGTCTGGGTCGGCCTCGTTGGCGCCGGCGAGGCGTTCGAGCGCGGCGCCGTAAGCGGCGGAGGCCTCGCGGTATCGGTCGTCCTGCGATGCTTCCACAGTTAGGTAGTCCCTGGCGGCGGAGATTTCTTACAAACAATTCGAAGTGTAGCTACACTATGAGGTCAGCGGGAGGTGGCCTTGGAAAAACCGGCGCGCAATCTGGCGGTGGATACGTATCGCGGCTTCGTCATGCTGCTCATGATGGCGGAGGTGGTGCAGCTTTCGCGGGTGGCCAAGGCGCTGCCCGGGAGTGGATTTTGGAGTTGGGTGGCCTACCACCAGACGCACGTCGAGTGGGCGGGGTGTTCGCTGCACGATACCATCCAGCCAGGGTTCTCGTTCCTGGTCGGGGTGGCGCTGCCCTACTCCATCGCGGCGCGCATCGCTAAGGGCGGAACCTTTCGCGCCATGTTCCTGCACGCGCTCTGGCGCTCGCTGCTACTGGTCGCTCTCGGCGTCTTTCTGCGCTCCACGCACGCCCCGCAAACCTACTACACGTTCGAAGATACGCTTTCGCAGATCGGGCTCGGGTACCCCGTCTTGTTCCTGCTGGCGTATCGTCCGCCGCGCTGGCAGTGGGCCGCGCTGGGTGTGCTGCTATTCGGTTACTGGCTGGCGTGGGCACTGTATCCGGCGCAGCAACCGGGATTCTTTACCGGCTTCGCGGCGCACTGGAACAAGGGGAACAACTTCGGCAACGCGTTCGACGTCTGGTTCCTCAATCTGTTCCCGCGCGTGAAGCCCTTCGTCGAAAATGGCGGCGGGTACCTGACCCTCAGCTTCCTGCCGACCCTGGGCACCATGATCCTCGGGCTCGCCGCCGGACGCTGGCTGCGCGCCGCAGCTCCCGCGATGCCCATGCGGCGCTTCGTGGTGGCGGGCGCGATAGGGATCGCGGCGGGCCTGGTACTCCACTTCACCGGCATTTGCCCCGTGGTGAAGCGCATCTGGACGCCCGCGTGGACCCTGTTCAGCGGCGGTCTCTGCTTCCTTTTCCTGGCCGGCTTCTGCTGGCTGACAGAGGTCAAGGGCTATCGCAAATGGGCGTTCCCGCTGGTGGTGATCGGCGCCAACTCCATCGCCGCGTACCTGATGGCTCACCTCTGGGAAACTTTCATTGTGGATTCATTCCGCATTCACCTGGGCGCGCACGCGTTCGCGTTCTTCGGAACGGAGTACGAACCCCTGCTGCGCGGCATGGCGGTGCTCCTGCTGTACTGGGTGGTGCTCTATTGGATGTACCGGCGGAGGGCGTTTCTCAAGGTTTGACGCCCCACACCAGCGGGAAAATCGGCTGCTGGCACGGGGGTCTACGATCCGCTACAGTAGGACTTCGAGCACCATCGTATGCGTCTTAGCTGGAATGAAATCAGGGTTCGCGCCGCCCGCTTCGCGGACGAATGGAAACACGCCCGCTATGAACGGGGCGAAAGCCAGACTTTCTACAACGAGTTCTTTGAAGTGTTCGGCATCACGCGCCGGCGCGTGGCAAGCTTCGAAGAGCCAGTCAAACGGTTGGGGAACGAGCGTGGTTTTATCGACCTTTTCTGGAAGGGTGTGCTTCTGGTCGAACAAAAAAGCGCCGGACGGAACCTTGTCCGCGCCAAAGAACAGGCCCTCGACTATTTTCCCGGCTTAAAAGAGCACGAGCTTCCCCGGTACCTGCTGGTCGGCGATTTTCAGACGTTTGAGCTTTTTGACCTGGAGGAAAACACAGCGGTTCGGTTTTTGCTCCATCAGCTAAGCGACCACGTCGAGGATTTCGGTTTCATTCTCGGCGTTCAAAAGAGGACGTTCCGGGATCAGGATCCGGTCAATATCGAAGCTTCCGAAATGATGGGCAAGCTTCACGATGCCCTCAAGGATTCCGGCTACGAAGGGCACAAACTGGAACGTTTCCTTGTTCGTCTCGTATTCTGCCTGTTCGCCGACGACACGGGAATCTTTGAGCCGAGAGACATATTTTCGACCTTAATCAGCCAGCGGACGAACACGGATGGTAGCGACGTTGGATTGTGGCTCAGTCAGCTATTTGAGGTGCTGAACACGCCGTTCGAACAGCGTCAGCACAACCTCGATGAGGACTTGTCCCAGTTCCCCTACGTTAACGGCGACCTATTCCAAGAACGCCTGCCGTTTCCCTCTTTCGACGCAGCTAAGCGCTCGGTCCTGATGGATGTTCTGGATTTCAGTTGGGACGCGATTTCACCCGCGATCTTCGGATCGCTATTCCAATCCGTCATGGACAAGGCGGAGCGTCGGTCTCAGGGAGCCCACTACACAACCGAGAGGAACATCCTGAAGGTAATAGAACCTCTGTTCCTCGACGACCTCCGCACCGAATTTAAGCGCCTTACACAACGGCGTGACAGCGGACGCCGCAAAGCCCTCGAAGCATTTCACACAAAGCTCTCCACGCTCCGCTTTTTCGACCCCGCGTGTGGCTGCGGCAACTTTCTCATCATCTCTTACCGGGAGCTGCGGCTTCTGGAAATCGACCTGCTGAAGGCGCTCCGCAGGGATGGTCAGTTGGCGCTGGACGTATCCCGGATGTCCCTGATTGATGTGGACCAATTCTACGGGATCGAACTGGGAGAGTTTCCTGCGCGCATTGCCGAAGTTGCGCTATACATGATGGACCACATCATGAATAACGTGCTCTCCCGGGAGTTCGGCGAGAACTACGCGCGCTTTCCGCTGACGAAGTCCCCGCACATAAAACATGCCGACGCGCTCGAAATCGAATGGCGAGATTTGATAGCCCCGGGCGATTGCTCCTACATCCTTGGAAATCCACCGTTCGGCGGTGCTAAGTACCAGAGTGACAAGCAGCGGGGGCAAGTGCGCCGGATAGCCCGGCTGGGCGGGAGTGGCGGGACGCTGGACTACGTCGCCGCGTGGTTCATCAAAACCGGGGATTATCTGCGGCAATCGCCGGCAAGGGTCGGTTTCGTCGCTACCAACTCGATTACACAAGGTGAACAAGTCGCGCAACTCTGGCCGGTACTGCTTGATCGGTACGGCCTCGAAATCAGCTTCGCCCACCGCACGTTTGCCTGGGGCAGCGATGCTCGTGGCGTGGCACACGTTCATGTGGTCATTATTGGCTTGGTCAGGAGCGACCAGGAGCCTGCGGAAAAGCGCCTCTTCAGTTACAGCGATATCAAAGCCGATCCCACGGAGAGCCGCCACGCTGGCCTCACGCCCTATCTTTTCGATGCCGGCACCGTAGTAAACCGCCATCTCGTCGTGGAAGAAATCAGCCGTCCCTTGTGCGACGTTCCAAAGCTTGTGATCGGGTCCAAACCCATCGACGAAGGGCACTATATTTTCTCCCGTGAAGAGCGCGATGAGTTCCTGCACCAGGAACCGGACGCGGCGAAGTACCTTCATCCCTACGTTGGCTCCGTGGAATTCATCAATGGCGGGAAGCGATGGATTCTTCACCTTGCGGATGCCCCGCCGAATGAACTCCGGGCAATGCCCAGAGTCAGAGAGCGGATCGCGGCGGTGAGGGCGTTTCGGCTGAAGAGCAAGAGTGAGGGAACCCGCGAATTGGCCCAAACCCCAACGCGTTATCATGTCACCGTCGTGCCCGCTAAGCCTTTCCTGGCGATTCCAAAAGTGAGCTCAGAGCGGAGGGATTATGTTCCCATCGGATGGATGAAACCTCCCACCATACCCAGCGACCTTCTCTTCGTGCTCCAAGGTGCCGACCTGTGGCACTTTGGCATTCTCACCTCGGCGATGCACATGGCATGGTTGCGGCAAATTGGGGGACGCCTGAAAAGCGACTACCGTTATTCGGTTGGAATCGTGTACAACACCTTCCCCTGGCCAGAGGCTACGGACCAGCAGCGGGGAAAAATCCGCAGCCTCGCGCAAGCCGTGCTCGACGCCCGAAGCCACTTTCCGAATTCCACGTTTGGCGACCTCTACGATATCGATCTGATGCCTCAGCAATTGCGGAAGGCGCATGGTGCGCTGGACAGCGCAGTGGAAAAGCTCTACCGGCCGGCCGCATTCACGGGGGATCGAGACCGGGCAGAGCACCTGTTTGGCCTTTACGAGAAGCTTGTTTCGCCTCTGGTTGCCGCAGCCAAAACCCCGCGCACGCGCAGGTCAGGGCGCCAGTAGGATAGCACGGGCGCTTTCGCTCGACCAGCCCGCTTGAGTATCCGCATTGCTCTTCCCACATCACATCGTTCCGGGTGCGACACCCTCGGCTTCGGGAACCCGGCGTGCCTCGTCCAGGAGCGAAACCCGTAGACACAACGCTACTTTCTCATATTGTCGTTGACGGCCATCCCCCGCCCCCGCCCAGGCTACTGTTTCTTTTCGCCGGGCCGCAGCAGGGTGGGCGGCTTGCGCTTGCGGGGGGCGTCGTCGGCGGCCTTGTCCTCCTCCACCTTCTTCTTGGCCTCGCCGGCCTGCTGCCCCTCCTTCTCGACGGGCGTCATCTGGGCCTGGGCGGCCTTCTTCTGTGCCGCCTGGCGCTCTTCCACCTCGCCGGCACGTTTGCCCAGGTCCTGCTCGGCCAGAGCCAAGCTGTCTGAGGTAGTGTCGATGGCTTGCGTGAGGGCAAACTGGTAGCGCTCCAGATCCTTGGGCCGGTTCTCCGCAATCTGCTTGAGCATGGGAAGGATGGCCTTCTCCACGGCGGCCACGGCGGCGAGTCCGAGGTGGATATCGGTCTTGCGTTCGGCCGCCGCGTCGGCCACCGTATCGATGGCATCGAGGATCTTGGAGTACTCATCCAGCGTGTCGTGGATCAGGATGGAACGGCCGGGTTTTTCCCTGCCGAGCAGATTGCGCACCAGATCCACCCGCAGTTTGGCGAAATCGGCGTAGAGCTTGAGCCGCAGGTTCGGCTCCTGCGCTTCCTTGATCAAGTCGATTTCGTCGGCTGTCAAAAAATCGTGCTGCGCGGCCATGGGCGCCGCCAGAAGCAAACAGCAGAGCAACGTTTTCATTTGCCTTTGCCCTCCATCACGCCCTTCAACAGATCGTCGTGTACTTTCTGCAGGCGGGCCTTGGCCTTGTCCAGCACGGGCCGATCCTCGAATCCCATATCGTGCTGCAGGGTGTCCAGTTTCTTCAGCAGGTTCCGGGTTTCGATTTCAGCCTGCTTGAACCATCGCGGACTCTTGCGCGGATTCTTGCCGGTGCTTTCGAGCGAGTCCCAGGCCAGGGAGACCGATTCCTCGATCTCTAGCGCAGCCGCCGCCAGTGCCTTGTCCTCGCCCGTCTGATAGGCTTCACGCGCTTCTTTGAGGGCGGCCCCTGCGTTATCCAGCGCCAGCTTGGAGCGTTTGCCCAGATCGCGTTCGGCCAGCGCGGCTTTCAGATCGGCAGGCAGCAGGCCGGGGGCGGAAATCAGGCCCAACCCGAGCAGCGCCAGTATGGTTTGTGTTCTCACCGCTTGTCGATCTCCCTTTGCAGAATTCGCGCCCGCTGCCGCGCCTGAAACTCCTGGTCCGGATTCTTGCCCTGGCTGAGGGCCAGGAAACGCTCGTAGGCGCCCTTGGCCGGTTTGATCTGGTGCAGCTTATCCAATATGATGGCACGCAGGAACCAGTTGCCCGCGGCACTCTCGCCATTCCTGGCGGCCTGCTCAAAGGCGGAGAGCGCCTGCGGAAGGTCGCCGGCCATGTAAAGCATGCCGCCCAGTTCAGTCCACGGCTTTGGTTCGGCCGGCCTGAGTTTGGCCGCTTCGTAGAACTGCCGCGCGGCCGGCTGGAATTGCCGCTGGTCGCGCAGCGCCCGCGCGTACATCATCCGGAGTTCGAAATTGCCAGGTTCGGCGGACACCGATTGTTGCAGCAGGGGTAACGCCTTGTCCAGTTTCCGGCTGAGGACGTAGGCGGCCGCCAGGGCGCCGCGGTTGGCCGGGCTGGGATCTTTGCCAAAGGCCTCTTCCAGTCGGGGCACGGCATCCTCGTATTGTTTGGATTCGAGCAGCAGTTCGCCCATCCGTGCCTGTGCCGCCGGGTTGTCGGGGAACTCCCGGTAGATGGCGATGGCTTCGCGCGTCTGGGAGGCCTTCTCGTAGAGGCCGGCAAGTTCCAACAGGTAATCGCGATACTTCGGCTCCAGGTGCGCCGCCTGGTGGAAGTAGGCGCCGGCGTCGCCGAGTCGTCCCTGCTGCACCAGCGTCTGCGCCATGCCGAGTTGCGCTCCGGCGGATTTTGCATCCAGCGCGATGGCCAGCTTGTAGCTCTCTTCCGCCTTGGCGAAGTCGCCGGTCTGGAGTTGCGATTCGGCTAGGTAATACCGCGGGCGGAACTCTTGCGGCTTGTGTCCCGCGGCACCCTCCAAGAGCGGCAGCGCCTCGGCGGGGTTCTTCTGGCGCAACAGAACTATGCCACCGTTGAGCTCGGCTTCGTAGAGTCCCGGCTTGAGTTCCAGCGTCTTGCGATACTCGGCGACGGCTTCCGGATCGCGTTGCAGGAGGGTGTAGGCCATCGCCAGGTTGAAGTGGGCGAAGTAGTCCTTGGCATCGGCTTCAATAGCTTTGCGAAATGCCTGAACGGCGGCGTCGTATTTACCCTCGTCGAGGGCCTTCATGCCGTCGCTAGTGTAATCGGTCTGGAGAAAGAGGAGGAACGCCGCGACGGCCCACATGCTCTAATTCTATCGCCGGTCGATTGCCGCCGGCCGCAAAACCCGCGCCTACTTCTTCTTTTCTTTGCCGCCCATTTGCGGAACATCGGGGGTTTCCGACGCGAAATTCAGTGGGATATCGATGAAAGCCGCTCTTTCGCCGGTTTCGTCGGTGATTTTCATCTTGTAGTGGCGCGGCGGCGCGTCGAAGATCGCATTGCCGTCCGCCGTGTCGGTGCCCTTGACGCTGCGCAGGTAGCCGATGTAATGCGGCACGTCTTCTCCGGAACTCAGTTCGGGGTAGGTGTTGCCGCTGTCATCCTCGATGCTGAAATTGGGCACGATGATGTCGGTGCTTAAGCTATTTGAAGCGCTCAGCCGAACCAGCAGGAAGCGGTGCTGCGGCACCCGCGCATCGGCGCCCTGGCCGATGTGGGTCAGCCACTGGCTTTCGAATACCACGTAAACGATGTGTCCCACCGTGGTCTTCTCGCCCATGTTGTAAGTGCGCACGGGGGGCGCCTTGTCCCCGCTGTCACCGCAGGAGGATAGGAGGAAAGCGGCGGCGACGGCCGCGAGTAACAGGAGAAACCGGAGTTGGCGCATGTAATGCCACTATTGTCCTCACGGAGCGGATAGGTGTCAATACCGGTACGGTACGGTACGGTATGGCCTCGCCGCCGCGCCCCTAGCGCGTCTGGCGTTCCTGAAGGATGCGCTCGAATTTCCGGCGCTGCGCCTCGTTGAGAATCTGTTCCACCTTGGTCTTGCTTTCGCTCAGCACGGTCCGGTAGTACTGCCAAAAATCATTGAGGATGGACTCCATCTGCTCCTGTTGGGCCGGCGTGAGGTCGAGTTCGCGCTGCATCCGCGAGAAATAGAGTTCCCTGCCCACGGCGGTATCGAAGGAAGGTTGGTGCAAGCGGTTATGCACGCCGAAATTCATGGCGACGGCTCCCGCTGCCGCGCCGCACAGGAACACCAGCGTCAAGGTGACCATGCAGGCAACCTTGGGATCCCACGATCGGGCGAAGCTGGCTTTCTGGAGCAGGTTAGGGCTCATAGGTCGTCATCGTGGCCAGCATGTTTTCCCGCGCCCCGGCGCTCTGGTAGGCAGGCGAATCCTGCTGCGCCATGACAGCTTCAGGTGAGAGGCCGGTGGGGTATTCGCTCTCGTAGGAAACCAGGTATCCGCCCAGCGCCGCCAGCGTCAGCAGAGACGCAAACGCCAATCGTCGCCCGAAGGCGAAATCCAAGGCAAAGAATCCCGCAAAAGAAGGCACTGCCTGGCGATGGCCCACATGACGCATCACTCGCGCGTAAAACCCGGGGGCCGGCGCAAACTCCTCTTCTACTTTGAACGCGCCCAACCATTGGGAGACTTGCCGCATGCCGGCCACTTCCAGGCGGCACGTCTCACAGCCGTTCAGGTGCGCCTCGATATCCCGCAGAGCCGCCGGCTTCAGTGTGCCGGACAGATACTCCTCAAGGCTTTCCATCACTACCGCGTGCATAAATTTCTTCCCTGTAACACTTGCAACCACCACGCCTCAGTCCTTTGCGAGTCTATAGGCCGCTTGGCCCGCCCGCTTCCGGGAACCTGCCACTTTCCAGCGTGACCTTTCAGCCGGCCACCAAGCCGGGAACCCGGTCCAGACGTTGCGCCGCTTTCACCAGCTTTTGCCGTGCCCGGAACAGCTTCACCTTAATGGTGTTCTCGTTCATCCCGGTTTGTGCCGCCAGCTCTTCCACCGAGAACCCTTCCACTTCTTTCATCGTCAACAACATACGTTCTTCTTCGGAAACCCGCCCGAGAAGCTTGGCAATGTAATCCCGGCGCGCTAACTGGGTGTCCACGGGTATCTGGCGGTCCACCGCCGGCTCGGAATTCTCCACCCGCCGTACCTCGTCTTCACTCATGTCGCTCTCGTAGACCAGCTTCCGCACCTTCCGCTTGCGCAAGTAGTCGAAGCACTCGTTGACCGTGATTTTGTAGATCCAGGTGATCAGCGAGCTGCGGAAATCGAAGCTCTTGACGGAAAGGTAGACCTTCGCAAATACTTGCTGTGCAATGTCTTCCACGTCGTTGCGTTGGCGCACTATGCCATGAATGATGGAAAATACTTTACTTTGGTAACGCTCCACAATCTCGCGAAAAGCCGCCTCATCGCCGGCTTGCGCCCGTTGCACTAACGCACCTTCCGGGGTGTTCTGGTAGTCCACTCTGGATTTCGCCGCAATCTTACTACCGAATCCCGGGATCGAAAGTACGCCGGTGAGTGTTCCCATACACCGCTATCGACGTTTATGACCTCTACCGGGTTTCAGAGGATACACTTTGCACGATACCACGCCCGGTTGGGCCGGTCACCAGCCCGGCGCTCGCCGATTCCGGCCCCGGCGCTGTCCAGGTCGATTTTTCCGCGACCGAATCCCCCAATGCGCCATCCAAATGATTGACGGGTGGAGTGGTACGGTCCCCTATATAATAGGGTTTAGGGACTTTTCGATAATCCAGGAGCGAATAGACATGGTGCAAATAACCGAAAAAGCGATCGGCAAAGTGAAGGAGATCATGGGTTCCCAGGACCCCGCCCCCAGCGGACTGCGTATCTCCGTGGTCGGCGGCGGTTGTTCGGGGTTCAGCTACTCAATGGCCTTCGAAAATACGCCCAATATTTTGGACAAGACCTACACCTATGACGGGTTGAAAGTCTTCGTAGACCAAGCCAGCCTGCTGTACCTGGATGGCGCCGAGATGGATTTCGTGGAGACGCTGGAAGGTTCCGGCTTCAAGTTCAACAACCCCCAGGTGAAGTCCACCTGCGGCTGCGGCAGTTCGTTCCAGGTCTGAGTGGGATAAGCCTCCCGGCCTGTCGAATCCAACAGCTCAGACGGGCAGGCACTTCCGCCTGCCCACTTCCTCGAAAATAGACCCGCGCTCTGAAAAGAGCGCTCCCTCACGGTTGCGGCTCGGATTGAGTAGGTGTCAATCGGAGCGGCGACCGTGAGGGAGCGAGATCCTGACCGGCTGTAGCATTCTCATCATTCGTTGCGACGCCCCCCTGGGCGTCATGAGCAACTCATCCCACGCAGCCCACCGGGAACCACGGAGCGCCCAGTGGAACCCACGCCGCGGGTCATGCGCGCTCCTTCAACTTGTCAAGCAGGTGGAACAGGGCGAGGCCGACCACGGCATTGAGCGCGGCCAGCACGACGGTGCGAGGCCAGTCGAAGGTCATCTGCTGGCCCAGCAGGGCGCGCGACATTACCCAATAAAGAAACTGGTGAAACAGGTAGAAGAAAAATCCCAGTAGCAGGCGGATCAATCCGTGCTCGACGTCCAGGCGCACGCCCACCGATGCGGCAAAGTATCCCACCAGGGTTTTCACGATGCCGAACATGCCCAGCGGATTCTTGGATAGCGAATCCTGCGCCAGGCCGACCAGCGCTCCCACCATGAGCCCGCTGATCTGACTGCGCCGCATGATGGCGAAATAGACCACCACCAGCAGCGGCATCTCCAGAAAACTTAGGAACGGGAAAAACAGCGGCACGTAGACCTGGAACAGGATGGCCACCAGCGGCACCACCAGGAATACCCACTTATGAAACCGGGAAACCTGGCCTTCGCGCTGGCTGCTAAGGAGAATCCGCTCGCCCGAGTAGGTCATCAGCGAGGCTGCCCTCCCGGCGGTGTGCCCGCGGGTGGATTCAAGCGCCGCGTGGCATCGGGAGGATGGATGGCTGGCTTGCCCGCGGGTGGAGGCGCGCTCTTGTCAGGCGCGAGCCCTGTGCCGCCGGTTCCGTTCTTCGCCGGCGCGGCGGGACGTGCAACTGGCGGCGCACCCGGCGCAGAAGGTGAATCCTTACCGGCCTCTGTATTGGGCGGCGTCGCCGTGGATGCAGCCGGATTCTTTCGGGCCGTGGGTGCTGTGCCCCCGGTTGCGTTCTTCGCCGGCGCGGCGGGACGTGCAACTGGCGGTACACCCGGCGCAGGAGGTGAATCCTTACCGGCCTCAATATTGGGCGTCGCTTTCGCGGGTGCAGCCGGATTCTTTCGGGCCGTGGGCGCTGTGCCACCGGTTCCGTTCTTCGCCGGCGCGGCGGGACGTGCAACTGGCGGTACACCCGGCGCAGGAGGTGAATCCTTACCGGCCTCTGTACTGGGCGGCGTAGCCGTGGATGCAGCCGGATTCTTTCGAGCCGTGGACGCTGTGCCACCGGTTCCGTTCTTCGACGGCGCGGCGGGACGTGCAACTAGCGGCGCACCCGGCGCAGGAGGTGAATTCTTACCGGCCTCTGTATTGGGCGGCGTCGCCGCGGGCGCCGGGCCGGCGGCACCGGGGATCCCCAGCTTGGTGAAGTCCGCAGGCTTGGTGCCCGGCGGATTTTCGCCGTACGTGTGCTTCTGCTCCGCGCCCAGCGCTTGATATTGCGCCCGCAGGCGGTCGGCTTCGGTCCCCAAGGGAGACGGCGCCGCCGACGCGGGCGTGGAGTCGTTACCCGGCGGCGGGGCCGCCATGTAGATGGGCTGCATCCCCGGCGGCGCGTCCGGAATCGGCTGGTGGACGCCTTCTATCAGAATCAGCACATCTTCCACCAAGCCGCGCTGCATACCGCTCGGCGCCACCAGGATCTCCTTGAAGGGCTGCCCGGGCCGAACCGCCTTGATTATGCCAACCGGGAAGCCGCGTGGGAAAATCCGGTCGTCGCCAGACGTGTAGACCCATTCGCCCGGCTCCACTTTCTCTTCAAACGCCACGTAGTCCACCTTGCACTGCGGCGTGCCTTGCCCTTTCAACGTGCCATGCACCTGGGACTTCTGGGTAACCACGCCGGCGGCGAAATCGGGGTCCGTAATCAGCAGAACCTGGCTCGCCGTCGGGTATACCGCGATCACCTTGCCCACGATGCCATCGGGCGTGACCACCGCCATTCCGCGCTGCACGCCCGACACGGTGCCACGGTCCACGAACACCACTTTCGAGCTGGACCCGGCACCGGTGGCGATGATGGTGGCCGCCACGGTCCGGGACGGGGTGTGCTGCTGAAATACCTGGAGCGCCTTGGCGCGGTCCGCCGTGTTCAGCTCATTCTTCAGGAACACGTTCTCCATCTTCATGCGATCCAGTTCGGAACGTAGCCGCTGGTTTTCCCGATTGGTATCGTGCAGCAGAATGTAGTTGTGCAGGAAGCCGGTGCCGCCGCCGCGCAGCCCTTCGATGATCCGTGCCACCGGGGTCACGGCCGTGACCGTCCACATCCGGATGAAGCGCACGTCCTGGTCGTTCTTCGCCGAGACCGCAAGCAGCACCAACTGCGCCATGATGACCAGGAGCAGCACAGTGATGTTGCGGTACCGGTTGAGCAACGACTCCACGGGCGCCTTCTTTGCCTTTAGTCTATCGAAATCTTACGCAGTAGGCGGAAATCGCTCAACATGCGGCCCGTGCCGAGCACTACCGAGGCCAGCGGATCGTCGGCAATCGACACAGGCAGGCCAGTCTCTTCCCGAATGCGCTTATCCAGATTCTTGAGCAACGCGCCTCCACCGGTGAGCACGATCCCGCGGTCGCTGATGTCGGCGCTCAACTCGGGTGGGGTCCGCTCCAGCGCGACGCGGATGGCGTTGATGATGGTGGCGACGCACTCGCTCAGGGCTTCGCGGATTTCGCTGTCGTTGATGGTAATCGTGCGCGGCACGCCTTCAATCAGATTGCGCCCCTTGATATCCATGGTGAGCGGCTTGTCGAGCGGATAGGCCGAACCCACTTCCATTTTGATGGCTTCGGCGGTGCGCTCACCGATCAGCAGGTTGTACTTGCGCTTCATGAACTGCATGACGGCATCGTCCATTTCGTTGCCCGCCACGCGAACGCTGCGCGAGTACACGATGCCGGAAAGCGAGATGACGGCCACGTCGGTGGTGCCGCCCCCTATATCCACCACCATATTGCCCGAGGGTTCTGTAATGGGCAACCCGGCGCCGATGGCCGCCACCATCGCCTGTTCCACCAGGTGCACTTCGCTCGCCTTGGCGCGATAGGCCGAATCCATGACGGCGCGCTTTTCCACCTGCGTGATTTCGCTGGGCACGCCGATGACGATGCGCGGATGCACCAGCATTTTTCTACCGTGCGCTTTCTGAATGAAGTAGTTCAGCATGCGCTCGGTGACTTTGAAGTCGGCGATCACGCCGTCCTTCATGGGTTTGATGGCGACGATGTTGCCGGGCGTGCGCCCCAACATCTCCTTGGCTTCCTTGCCCACCGCCTCCACCTCGCCATTGTTCTTGTTGATGGCCACGATAGAGGGTTCGTTGACAACGATTCCCTTACCTTTGGCAAAGACCAGCGTATTGGCCGTTCCCAGGTCAATCGCAAGGTCCGAAGAAAACAGACTGAATAAAGAGCGTAAATTCATCGAAATAAAGGTGATCCGCTTCGGAAACAGAACCACCTGCATGGTAACACAGGGAACCTTTGTGGAGCAGATTGTCAATCTGCGCGAATTGGCCAGCCGCCCGCCCTCGATTCCGGGATGCGGGACATGAGGCATGCGCGTTCCCGGGCACCCCCAATCTTGCGCACATTAATGGGTTGGAGTCAGCCCTCTGTGTCCAAGCGCGCTGCGTGTTGGCGCAGCCACGTTTCAAGTTCTCTGAAGTTCAGTGTGCCACTTTCATATAGACCAATGAGGAATGAGAAGGCTACGAGGTCATCGAACTCGAGGCAGTAACCATTGAGTTTCAGAAATGCCGCGGTCACGGTCGCGGCGACTCGCTTGTTGCCATCCACGAACGGATGATTCTGTGACAAGCTTTCCCAAAGTGCGGCAGCTTCTTGAATGAGGTCATGGTAGTAGCCGGTCTGTGGTCTCGCCAAGGCCGATTCAAGGGCGCCACGATCCCTTATGCCGAGGGAGCCCCCAAATTTCGCAATCAACCGCGAGTGAACGGCGACCACCTCGTCAACGTTCGGATAGTAGGTCACTGAGCCAAACGGCGGAGCAGTTCGGGATGCCGATCAATGAACTGGTCAACCGCCGCGAGGAACGGCGATGCAGGCGACGATCCTTCTGCCTTAAGGAAATCGATGAACTGCTTGACGGACTGCTGTTGCTCCGGCGTAAGTGAGCCGATGACGTCGGCAAGGTGTTCCGCGGCCATGGTTGCCTTTCAATTGCAGTATACCTTGCCAAGCCTTATGCCGCCGCCCCGCTCTCGCCTTCATCCGCCGTGAAGTAAACGCAATCGGGACGGTGGAAGACGATGGCGCTCACGTGTCCGTCAATCCAAAATCTCAAACGACCCACTACCGCTTAGTCCAATGCTGCAAGGATGGCGCGCATTGCCTTCTCCAGGGGCGGGAGATCTCGCGCGACAATATCCCAGACGGTCTCAAAGTCCACTTCAAA